>NZ_JBFRSN010000254.1:0-5875 GCF_041473595.1 Vibrio sp. 10N.222.46.A1 | reverse complement strand
ACGCTCAGCTGCAACTTGTGCTGCGAACGGAGTAGATTTACGAGAACCACGGAAACCTGAACCACCTGCTGTAGCCCATGCAAGAGCGTTGCCTTGACGGTCAGTGATAGTTACGATTGTGTTGTTGAAAGAAGCATGAATGTGCGCTACGCCATCAGCTACTTGCTTGCGTACGCGCTTACGCGCGCGAGTTGGTTGTTTTGCCATTGTACTCTACCTTATCCGACTATTTCTTGATCGGCTTGCGCGGACCCTTACGGGTGCGAGCGTTGGTTTTAGTACGCTGTCCACGTAGTGGTAGACTGCGACGATGACGAAGACCGCGGTAACAGCCAAGGTCCATAAGACGCTTGATGTTCATCGATACTTCACGACGTAGATCACCTTCTACAGTGTATTTAGCTACACCATCACGCAGTTGATCGATCTGCTCTTCAGTTAGTTCACTGATCTTAGCATCTTCAGCAATACCCACTTCAGCTAGAATAGCTTGAGAGCGAGTTTTGCCAATACCGTAGATTGCAGTAAGTGCAATTACAGAATGCTTATGATCAGGAATGTTAATGCCGGCTATACGGGCCATTATTCACTCCTAAGGGGGTTCATAAAAGAATTATCCGCAGCAAAGCCCGTTATGGATACGCTGCGGCATACTACTTCTTTTGCACGCAAAAGGTAGGCCGAGGAATATACTCGACTCTACCTAGTATTTCAAGTAAAAATTTCTGCTGATTAGCCTTGGCGTTGCTTATGCTTTGGCTCACTGCAAATCACGCGAACGACACCGTTACGCTTGATAACTTTACAGTTACGGCAGATTTTTTTAACGGAAGCACGAACTTTCATTGCTAAACTCCGTAAATGGAATCGAAATAATTACTACCGAATTAACGGCCGTAACCTTTCAGATTCGCTTTCTTTAACACAGAATCATACTGTTGTGACATCAGATGAGTCTGTACCTGTGCCATGAAATCCATGATAACTACCACTACGATTAGTAGTGATGTGCCGCCGAAGTAGAAACGAACGTTCCACGCGACCATCATGAATTCAGGAATCAGACATATAAAAGTAATGTATAGAGCGCCCGCAAGGGTTAGCCTAGTCATCACTTTATCGATATATTTCGCTGTCTGCTCACCTGGGCGGATACCGGGTACGAATGCACCAGACTTCTTCAAATTATCAGCTGTTTCACGCGGGTTAAACACCAACGCTGTATAGAAGAAACAGAAGAAGATTATAGCTGCTGCATAAAGCATTACATACAAAGGTTGACCTGGGCTAAGAGCTAATGACACGTCAGTTAACCAACCGAACGCGCTGCTTTCACCATTTTGACCAAACCATTGTGCTAATGTTCCTGGGAACAAAATAATACTTGATGCAAAAATCGCTGGAATAACACCTGCCATATTAATCTTAAGAGGCAAGTGAGAGCTTTGAGCTGCAAAAACTTTACGACCTTGTTGACGCTTCGCATAGTTAACGACGATACGACGTTGACCACGTTCCATGAAAACTACGAAGTAAATTACAGCAAAAGACAATACCGCGATAAACAACAGAAGAAGCACATGCAATTCACCTTGACGCGCTTGCTCGATTGTTTGACCGATTGCAGAAGGCAATCCAGCAACAATACCTGCAAAAATCAGAATGGAAATACCATTACCGATTCCTCGCTCAGTGATTTGTTCACCTAACCACATCAAAAACATGGTACCAGTTACTAAACTCACGGTAGCAATAAGCGTAAACATGGTTTGGTTGATAACAACCAGATTGTCGACCATGTTTGGTAAGCCTGTTGCGATACCAATAGCTTGGAATGTTGCAAGTACAAGCGTGCCGTAGCGTGTATATTGGCTTATCTTACGACGGCCTGCTTCACCCTCTTTTTTGAGTTCCGCTAACGCTGGATGAACTACAGTTAGCAATTGGACTACGATCGATGCCGAAATGTACGGCATGATACCCAATGCTAATATAGATGCACGCTCAAGAGCACCACCGGAGAACATGTTAAACATTTCTACGATGGTACCTTTTTGCTGATCGAACAAATCGGCAAGTACAGCTGCGTCAATACCAGGGATCGGCACAAAAGAGCCGGCTCGGAATACTAAAAGTGCACCAATTACGAATAATAAGCGCGACTTTAGTTCACTTAAGCCGCTCTGAGCACTACGAAAATCTTTTCCTGGTTTCTTAGCCATCTGTACCTCGTTCCTCGAGATTATTCCTCGATTTTACCGCCTGCAGCTTCGATTGCAGCTTTAGCGCCTTTAGTCACGCGTAGACCTTTAACAGTCACAGCTTTGCTTAGGTCACCAGAAAGAACGATCTTAACAAACTCGATGTTCTTAGTGATAACGTTAGCAGCTTTAAGGCTGTTAAGATCAACTACGTCACCTGTTACTTTCGCTAGCTCAGCTAGACGAACTTCAGCAGACACTAGGCTCTTACGAGAAGTGAAACCGAATTTAGGTAGACGTTGTTTTAGAGGCATTTGACCGCCTTCAAAACCTGGACGAACAGAGCCGCCAGAACGTGACTTTTGACCTTTGTGACCGCGGCCACCTGTTTTACCAAGGCCAGAACCGATACCACGACCTACACGCTTCTTAGAAGGTTTAGAGCCAGCAGCCGGTGATAGAGTATTCAAACGCATTCTGATTACTCCTCAATCTTAACCATGTAGTAAACCTTGTTGATCATACCGCGTACGCACGGAGTATCTTCAAGTTCTACTGTATGGTTGATGCGACGAAGACCTAGACCTTTAAGACACGCTTTGTGCTTAGGTAGGCGACCAATTGAGCTTTTAGTTTGAGTTACTTTAATAGTTGCCATCGTGTGCTTACTCCGAAATAGATTCAACAGTTAGACCACGTTTAGCAGCAACCATTTCTGGTGACTTAACGTCTACTAGAGCACCAATCGTTGCGCGAACAACGTTGATTGGGTTCGTTGAACCGTATGCTTTAGAAAGAACGTTATGTACGCCTGCAACTTCAAGTACGGCACGCATTGCACCACCGGCAATAACACCTGTACCTTCAGCAGCTGGCTGCATGTAAACTTTAGAGCCCGAATGACGACCTTTCACCGGGTGGTGAAGAGTGCCTTCGTTAAGCGCAACAGTAACCATGTTACGACGCGCTTTTTCCATTGCTTTTTGAATCGCTGCAGGTACTTCACGAGCTTTGCCGTAACCGAAACCTACGCGACCATTACCGTCACCAACTACTGTTAGTGCAGTGAAGCTCATGATTCGACCACCTTTAACCGTCTTAGATACACGGTTAACAGCGATCAGCTTTTCTTGCAAATCATTAGCTTGTTGTTGTTCTTTAGCCATCTTCCAACCCTACCTTAGAATTTCAGACCAGCTTCGCGAGCAGATTCTGCTAGCGCCGCTACTCGACCGTGGTATTGGAAACCAGAACGGTCAAATGCAACTGAAGCTACGCCTTTTTCAAGAGCGCGCTCAGCAACAGCTTTACCAACTGCTTTAGCTGCATCGACGTTACCAGTGTTCTTAACTTGCTCACGGATCGCTTTTTCTACAGTAGAAGCAGCTGCGATAACCTCAGAGCCGTTTGCCGAGATAACTTGAGCGTAAACATGGCGAGGAGTACGATGTACTACCAGGCGAGTTGCACCAAGTTCTGCAATCTTACGACGTGCACGTGTAGCACGACGGATGCGAGATGCTTTCTTATCCATAGTGATACCTTACTTCTTCTTAGCTTCTTTAGTACGCACATTTTCATCTGCGTAACGAACACCTTTGCCTTTGTAAGGCTCAGGAGCACGGTAAGAACGAATGTCAGCCGCAACTTGACCTACTACTTGCTTATCGCAACCAGTAATAACGATCTCAGTTTGGCTAGGGCACTCAGCTTTAATACCTTCAGGTAGAGCGTGCTCTACTGGGTGAGAAAAACCAAGAGTTAGACCTACAGCGTTGCCTTTCATAGCAGCACGGTAACCAACACCCTTAAGAGTTAGCTTCTTAGTGAAGCCCTCAGTAACACCCACAACCATGTTATTAACTAGAGCGCGAGCTGTACCAGCTTGTGCCCATGCGTTAGTAACACCTTCTTTCGGACCGAAAGTTAGGTTGTTTTCTTCCTGTGCAATAACTACGGCGCTGTTAAGAACGCGAGTAAGCTCACCTTTGCTACCTTTTACAGTAACTTCTTGGCCGTTTAGTTTCACCTCTACGCCAGCTGGAATAGCGACAGGTGCTTTAGCAACACGAGACATAATCTACTCCTTAAGCTACGTAACAGATGATTTCACCGCCAAGACCTGCTTTACGAGCAGCACGGTCAGACATCAGACCCTTGGAAGTAGAAACAACTGCAATACCAAGACCACCCATCACTGTAGGTAAAGAGTCTTTATTTTTATAAACTCTTAGACCAGGACGTGATACGCGCTTGATTTGCTCGATTACAGGTTTAGCTTGGAAGTACTTAAGAGTAACTTCTAGCTCAGGTTTTGCTTCGCTGTCAACAGCGAAGTCTACGATGTAACCTTCAGCTTTAAGTAATGCAGCAATTGCAACTTTAAGCTTTGAAGAAGGCATTTTTACAGCAACTTTATTTGCTGCCTGACCGTTACGAACGCGGGTCAGCATATCCGAAATCGGATCTTGCATGCTCATAAGATTTACTCCAAATGATTAAGTGGCAATTACCAGCTAGCCTTACGAAGACCCGGAATCTCGCCTTTCATGCAAGCTTCGCGAACCTTAATACGGCTTAGACCGAATTTACGTAGGTAACCGTGTGGACGACCAGTTTGGTTGCAACGGTTGCGCTGACGTGATGCACTTGAATCACGTGGAAGAGATTGCAGTTTAAGAACCGCATTCCAACGATCTTCTTCAGATGCGTTTACATCGCTAATGATAACTTTTAGCGCAGAACGCTTTTCAGCGAACTTAACTACTAGTTTTGCACGTTTAGCTTCACGTGCTTTCATTGATTGTTTAGCCATAACAGTAACCCTACCCTTACTTACGGAATGGGAAGTTAAAGGCAGCCAGCAGAGCTCGGCCTTCCTCATCGGATCCCGCAGATGTCGTGATAGTAATATCAAGACCGCGGACACGATCGACTTTATCGTAGTCGATTTCCGGAAAGATGATTTGCTCGCGAACGCCCATGCTGTAGTTACCGCGTCCGTCAAAAGACTTAGCGCTAACACCACGGAAATCACGTACACGTGGAAGTGCGATAGAGATTAAACGCTCTAAAAATTCCCACATGCGCTCACCACGCAAGGTTACTTTACAACCAATTGGGTAGCCTTCACGAATTTTGAAACCAGCTACAGATTTACGCGCTTTCGTGATAAGAGGCTTTTGACCAGAGATCGTTGCCATATCAGATGCTGCGTTTTCTAGCAGTTTCTTATCGTTGATTGCTTCACCAACGCCCATGTTTAGGGTGATTTTCTCAATCCTAGGGACTTGCATGACGCTTGTGTAGCTGAACTCTTTGGTAAGCTCAGCGACTACAGACGACTTGTAGTAATCATGCAGTTTCGCCATAGTAGAACTCCAAATTACTTCTAATTAGTTAGAAACAGTTTCGCCGTTAGATTTGAAGAAACGAACTTTCTTGCCATCTTCGATACGGAAACCGATACGGTCTGCTTTACCAGTAGCCGCGTTAAAGACTGCAACGTTAGAAGCATCAATAGCTGCTTCTTGTTCAACGATGCCACCTTGTTGACCTAGAGCCGGAACCGGCTTTTGGTGTTTTTTAACAAGATTGATGCCTTCAACAACAACTTTACCAGTTGTCAGAACCTTAGTTACTTTACCTTTCTTGCCTTTATCTTTACCAGCAAG
>NZ_JBFRSN010000253.1:0-7383 GCF_041473595.1 Vibrio sp. 10N.222.46.A1 | reverse complement strand
CGCCGAGGCGTCGCTTTAGTTAAATTTATCATGGTGCTAGAGTCAATCTAATTTAGCACCTAGTGATTCAATTAACTGGGTTCAATTACTTGTAAACCATTTGACCTGAAGGCGCGTACTTGTTCACATCAACAGGGCTGTTTGCTTCTAGGTACTCTTTTAGTACTTCAGCGTCAACAAAACCTGTGTTCACAAAGCCAGGGTGATCAGACAGTTTAGGGTAACCGTCACCGCCAGCAGCGTTAAAGCTTGGTACCGTAAAGCGGTATGTTTCATCTAAACGAAGCTGCTTGCCACCGATGAAGACATTCGATACTTCACCGTCAGCGACAGTCATAGAAATACCTGCAAACTGTGCATAAGCACCTGAATCAACAGGTTTAGTCGCCACTACGTTTAGGTAATCTAGAACTTCTTTACCAGTCATATCAGTGTAAGTCAGGATGTTTGCAAAAGGCTGTACTGTTAGTACATCTTTGTACGTCACATCGCCGGCTTCAATTGAGTCACGAACGCCACCAGAGTTCATCACAGCGAAGTCTGCTTTTGCACGCTCCATGTGAGAAGTCGCAATCAAACGACCCAGGTTAGTTTGTTGGAAGCGAACTACGTTACGGTCACCTTCAAGCTTGCCATTTGTCTCAGCGATTTGAACTTCTAACTGAGCTTGGCCCTGTTCTTGGAAAGGACGTAGGAATTCAAGCAGCTCTGGATCTTGTGCGATTTCATCTTGAATAAGAACGCGTTGCTTCTTGCCGTCAATCTTAACTTTCTTCTTAAGGTTAACGGGAACCAAGTCGTAGCTCACCATCTCTAGTTCGCCATTACGGAATTCGTAATCAGCACGGCCTACGTACTTGCCCCACTCGTGAGCTTGAACGATGTAAGTACCGTTTTGAACGTCTGGTTTACACTCATCACCCGGCTTGAAGTTTTGCTTCGCAACGTTAGGGCCTTCCATACATACAGGCTCTTGAGAGTGACCACCAACGATCATATCTAGATCGCCTTCATTTAGGTAACGAGCTAGTGCTACATCACCCGGAGCATTAACACCACGCTGACCATTTTCGTAGTGACCCATGTGAGTCACAGCGAAGATAAGATCGGGTTTTTCTGTTTCTTTAAGTTCAGCGATCAGTTTCTTCGCTTCTTCTTTAGGGTCACGGAAATCGATACCAGCAATAAATTCTGGGTTACCAATTTTCGCAGTATCTTCAGTCGTTAGACCGATAACAGCAATTTTGATACCTTGCTTTTCAAACATCTCGTAAGCTTGGAATTTACGCTCGCCTGTCGCTTTGTCGTAGATGTTTGCAGATAGCATTGGGAAGTTTGCCCAGTCGATCTGTTTTTGCAGTACGTCTAGTGAGTTATCGAACTCGTGGTTACCTAATGCCATTGCATCGTAACCAATTTTATTCATACCTTTAAAATCAGGTTCTGCATCCTGAAGGTCTGACTCTGGTACACCAGTGTTGATGTCACCGCCAGATAGAAGCAACACGCTACCGCCTTCTGCTTCAACTTCTGCACGAAGTTGGTCAACAAGCGTTTTACGTGCAGACATGCCGTATTCGCCGTATTTGTTCTGCCAAAAACGACCATGGTTGTCGTTCGTATGCAGGATAGTTAGCTTATAAGTTTCGTCTTGGTTCCAATCATGAGCTGATTGAGACGCACATCCAGCCAAAGTAGCTAGGATTGCAGCACTTAGTGCTGTCTTTAGAATAAGGCGTTGCTTCATTGTCATACCTTTGAACTTTTTAGGGGAATCCACTGCTTTCTATAATCCATTGCGACTCCTTGTCTGGAGTTCGAACAATAAGACTTCAACATGACTAATCTTAAATTAACATTCTAAATGTAACACGATGATTTCATATTTATGTCGAATTGGTCACGCATGAATCAACAGTTAAGTGTAACAAAATTATGAGATTACACTCAAACTTCCCCTGCATCACAGGCAATCGTTTACTTATAAAGTGTGATGAATGTCAGCAATTCACTACAAACAGGACAGACCTCACACACCTATACCGCTTTCTTAGGGAATCAGAGGCTCTGTTAACAAGGGGTTAATCGCCTATCGTGGATTGACGCACTGCAAAACAAGTTCGTGAACAGCCAGACAGACAGCTTAGTCATAGCCCAAATAGGCCGAGGCTTCGGTGAACTAAACGGATGTTCCATTAAAAAACGCCCAACTCTAAGAGTTGGGCGTTTGTCTATTACAATCAAATAACGAGTTAACACTCTCTAGTTAATACTAGTGACTTAACATCAGATAAAACTATTTGATTTCGATGTGCTCGAAGCCTTTGATAAGGTCATCAAGTGCTTTCATCTGCTTCAAGAACGGTTCTAGCTTATCTAGCGGTAGAGCTGATGGGCCATCACAACGAGCTTGATCCGGGTTAGGGTGAGCCTCAAGAAATAGACCAGCAATACCCGTCGCAATGCCCGCTTTAGCTAGTTCAACCGTTTGCTCACGACGACCGCCAGATGCAGCACCTGATGGATCACGCATTTGAAGCGCGTGAGTCACATCAAAGATGATTGGGCTACCGTTTGATGATTTCTTCATCACACCAAAACCAAGCATATCAACTACTAAGTTGTCATAACCCATGCAAGAACCGCGTTCACAAAGAATGATGTTCTCGTTGCCACACTCAGCAAACTTATCAACGATATTACCCACTTGATCTGGGCTCATGAACTGAGGCTTCTTCACATTGATAACCGCGCCAGTCTTAGCCATTGCTTCAACAAGATCAGTTTGACGAGCAAGGAACGCTGGAAGCTGGATTACATCAACCACATCAGCAACAGGCTGAGCTTGCGCTTCAGTGTGAATATCAGTGATGATCTTCACGCCAAAGGTATCTTTCAGCTCTTGGAAAATTTTAAGACCTTCTTCCATGCCAGGACCACGGTATGAGTGAACTGAGCTACGGTTTGCTTTGTCGAAAGACGCCTTAAATACATAAGGGATACCCAACTTCTCTGTTACTTTCACGTAGTGCTCACAGATCTGCATAGCTAGATCGCGAGATTCAAGAACGTTCATACCTGCAAATAGCGTAAATGGCTTGTCATTAGCAATTGGCATATTGCCAATGTGAACTGTTTTCTGTTCCATCATATTCTCTCTAAATAATTATTAATTAGTGAACAACCACTATCTTTTCGTTCATGACGTTCACTTGAGATTTTAGTAGCTCAGATGCAGGGTCATCTGGGCATTGGTCGATAAAATATTGATAATCCGTAGCAGCGACCTGATGACAGTCTAGCTGCTGATAAATAAAGCCGCGGTCGCGGATTTCATACGGATCATCCGGCACAAACGTTAACGCAAGGTCGGTACACTTCAATGCAAGCGTATAACGCTCTTCTCGAAGCAATGCACTCTTAAGTAACGCTAGCCACTTACCAATAATCGTTGGGTGGTCAGCAACTTCTAAGTGTTCAGCTTTTACCTTAGCTAGTGGGCCATCATGCCCAATAAGCCATGCTCGTAAAGTTTGCACGCCAACGTACTCGCCGTTGTACGGGTTAATGTATACAGCAGCTTGCCCGAACCAACTCACTTTAAGTAAGAATTGAGTTGGGAAAGACACGCCTTCAACAGGGAAGCCTAACTTGCGACCTAGATAAAGAAAGATCGCACCAAGACTCACTGGAATGCCTTTTTTTCTCTCAAGTACTTTATCGATAAATGCGTTTTCCGAAGAAAAATACGCATCTTTATCCCCAGCAAAACCCCACTCATAAAAGAATAGTCGAATAAAGGATTCAAACTTCTGCTGTTCATCCGTTTCGTTAACCAAAGCAAACTCGGCGTCTTTTAACAATCTCGCCAACTCTTGTTCTGCCCAACTGTCTTGAGTTTCTGGGTTAATCGCTTTATTTAAGATCAATGCACCTTCAGCTAACTCTAGCTGGTCAAAGTCTTCATCAAAAAATTCGTACATAGGTAGTTAACCGAAATAAGGAGATAATTAACCGAAAAATGTTGGTGTCTTCGTCATTGCAATTTTACCTGCCATCGCTAACCAGCCAAGCGCACCAAAGAAAGAGAACACTCTCAGTAGCTTGTTTTTACCTAGCTTAAGCGCAAAGAAGCCCAGTGCGATGTAAGCCATAACACAGGTTAGTTTTTCGGTTAACCAGGGTGCTGCTGGTGTAAATGGAATAAAGCCAGTGATAAAAATCAAACCAATACCCGAAAGCAACAGCAATGAGTCATTGATATGAGGGAAACGCTGTAAGAAAGGATGCTTAAGCTTCGGTGAGTTAGCCATCATAAGAGCGAAACGAATCGAAAGAAGCAGTGCGCTTATAGCAATCGTTAATAGGTGAAAATGTTTTAAACCTTCGTACATGGTATTCCTTTATATTTTTATATGTCTTTCGTTAACACGAGCCACACAATACCCGTTAATGCTCTGTATTTCTGCGTTAAATGCATTATCAAGTTAAGTGTATTTTCGAGTTAAAGGTATCAATTTAGCAAGTTCATCATCTATTGCTCACAAGATGATTAACAGCAGCCTATGAACAGTAACGACCCAATGTCACTCGGTCATTACCACCGTAATCTTTCTCTGTCACAACATCGAGATATCCGAGCGCCTGCATAATCTCACGTACAGCTAAACCTTGGTCGTAACCGTGTTCAAACGCTAACCAACCTTCGTTTTCTAAAAAGCTTCGTGCGTTTTCAGAAATGTATCGAATATCTGCTAAACCTTTCTCTTCAGCAACTAACGCTGTGATCGGTTCAAAACGCACATCACCTTGAGATAAATGAGGGGCATTCTTCTCTATGTAAGGTGGGTTAGAGACAATCAACGAGAACTTCACCGCTTCTTTTTCAGAGTTGGCTAGGTTCAAAGGCTCAAACCAACTGCCGTGTAAAAAGGTGGCGTTGGTGATATTTAATCGCTGAGCGTTTTCTGTCGCAAGTTGCTGCGCTTCCGGACGAAGATCAATCCCCGTCACTGGTCGGTTCGGCATCTCAGAGGCCAATGCCAAAGCAATCGCACCTGTACCAGTTCCTAAATCGAGAATCGCACCTTGCTTGCCATACGTTTTGTCTAACGCCACTTCAACCAAACGTTCCGTATCTGGACGCGGGATTAAAGTAGAAGGAGAGACTTTTAACGGCAGCGACCAAAACTCACGTTCACCAACAATATAAGCCACAGGCTCACCGGTTAAGCGACGTTTTAGAAGGGTATGGAATTCGGATTCTTGTTCTGAAGTGAGATGCTTCTCAGGCCAAGTCAGTAGGTAAGATCTAGGTTTATCTAAGGCGTGACAAAGCAGTACCGCAGCATCAATCGAGGGCGATGTGTTATCGCCCTCTTGAAGCTGTACGATTGCTGACTTTAAAGCACTTTCAACCGTATATGCTGACTGCATAGTAATTAGTTGTGCTCAGCAAGTGCAGCTAGTTGATCGGCTTGGTGCTCTTGTAGAACAGGATCAAGCAGGCTTTGCATATCACCTTCCAGAACTTCGTTCAGGCGGTAGATAGTTAAGTTGATGCGGTGATCAGAAACACGGCCTTGAGGGTAGTTGTACGTACGAATACGGTCACTACGGTCACCAGAACCTAATAGGTTACGACGTGTATCTGAAATCGCGGCAGCACGACGCTCTTCTTCAGCTTGAACGATACGAGCCGCAAGAACAGCCATCGCTTTCGCTTTGTTTTTATGCTGAGAACGCTCGTCTTGACACTCTACTACTGTACCTGTAGGTAAGTGAGTAATACGGATTGCTGAATCCGTGGTGTTAACGTGCTGACCACCCGCGCCAGATGCACGGAAAGTATCAATCTTAAGGTCGCCAGCTTTGATCTCTGGCAGATCCGCTTCTGGAATCTCAGGCATAACCGCAACAGTACATGCTGATGTATGAACACGACCTTGAGATTCCGTCTCCGGTACACGTTGTACACGGTGACCGCCAGACTCGAACTTCATTGTGCCGTAAACAGCGTCGCCACTGATTTTAGCGATCATCTCTTTAAAGCCGCCCTGCTCTGAAACATTGCTGCTCATCACTTCGACGCGCCAGCCTTTTTTCTCGGCAAACTTAGAGTACATACGGAAAAGGTTACCTGCAAAGATCCCCGCTTCATCACCACCTGCGCCGGCACGAATCTCTAAGAAGCAGTTACGCTCATCGTTTGGATCTTTTGGAATCAGAAGAATTTGCAGCTCATCAGTCAGACGTTCAATGTTCGCTTTCGCATCTTTGATTTCTTCTTGAGCCATTTCACGCATTTCTGCGTCGTCTTCATTTGCCATCTCTTCAGCAGCTTCTAAATCTTCTTGAGCTTGCTGGTATGATTTAAAGCACCCCGTCACCTCTTCTAATTGAGAATACTCTTTTGACAAGGCACGGAATTTATCTTGATTCCCAAGTACATCGGGATCACCAAGTAGATGTTGAACTTCTTCATAGCGTTCAACAAGTGTTTCAAGCTTTATTAGAATCGAGGCTTTCATAATGTCTTATTCTGTTGGAGGTCGAATATTATTGAGGGTTTTCTAAGCCCAAACTCTGTCTAATGACCGTTAATTTTGCAGGTTCTCCTTGCTCTGCTGCACTTTGGAGTGCACGCGTTGGAGCATGGATCAATTTGTTTGTGAGCTTGTTACTTAGCTCAAGTAAAACTTTTTCAGGGTCACCGCCAGCGGCAAGTGATTGTAAACTCTTACTTAATAATTCTTCTCGGATTTCATTGGCCGATTTTCGATAGTCACGAATACTGTCTACCGCTTGCAGTGAACGCATCCAACTCATGAATGCTGCACTTTCTTCACTAACGATCGCTTCCGCTTGGATCGCTTCCACTTTACGTTGTTCAATGTTGCCATCAACAATCGACTGCAGATCATCAACGGAATACAGGTAAGCATCATTCAGATCGCCTACCTGAGACTCAACGTCTCGGGGAACTGCAATATCAACCAACAACATCGGTTGATGTTTTCTTGTCTTAAGTGCGGTCTCAACCATGCCCTTCCCAATAATAGGCAGTGGACTAGCGGTTGAGCTGATCACGATATCCGCTCGATGCAGGTGATCGGGGATTTCATTGAGGCTAATCACTTTAGCACCAAACTCTTCAGCTAGCCCTAAAGCACGCTCACGAGTTCGGTTGGCCACAATCATCTTGGTGCAACCATTCGCTGAAAGGTGTTTTGCCACCAATTCAATCGTCTCACCCGCACCTACCAGTAACACCGTTGATTCAGCAATCGACTCAAAGATGTGTTTGGCTAATGTGCAAGCTGCGTAAGCAACGGAAACCGCGCTTCCGCCAATTTCAGTTTCAGTTCGAACACGCTTAGCGAC
>NZ_JBFRSN010000252.1:0-938 GCF_041473595.1 Vibrio sp. 10N.222.46.A1 | reverse complement strand
AAACAAAAGCCGCCATGTGCGGCTTTTGTTGATCTTGAGTTCGGTGATATTTACACGTAATATTCCGCATTATTACTCGTGTCTGTTGACCGAACACGCTTTTTATCGACATTTCGCCAATTTGCGAGAGTCTAGCCTTTTGGAGCTAATCATGAACATCAATTCTGATGCAAAACTAAAAGACCTCTTAGAGTTCCCTTGTTCATTCACTTACAAAGTTATGGGCTACGCTAAGCCAGAACTTACTGAACTAGTGCTAGAAGTGATCCAGCGTCATGCTCCTGGTGACTACAGCCCAACTCTAAAACCGAGTGCGAAAGGTAACTACCACTCTGTTTCTATCAATATTACTGCGACTTCAATTGAGCAAGTAGAAACGCTATATAAAGAACTGGGCGAAATCGAAATCGTTCGTATGGTTCTGTAACTTTCGATTACGCATGAAAAACAGCGGCTTATTGCCGCTGTTTTTGTTTGAAACCCTCGCTCCCCTTACAAAGCATTCAACTTAATTTTCAATAAATACAAAGAAAGTTGAAAAACCTTGCTGTCCGTCTGTAGTTAGAAACCTGTTTCGCGTTTATAATGCGCTCACTTTATTAATCCTTGAGGAAGTGCCGCTTTGCAAAATAAGCTAATCGTAAAAAAATTAGGTCGTCAGGATTACGAACCTGTATGGAAAGCCATGCATAAGTTCACAGACGAACGCACGGATGAAGACGTAGACCAAATTTGGTTGGTTGAACACAACCCAGTTTTCACTCAAGGACAAGCAGGTAAAGCTGAGCATGTATTAAATGCTGGTGATATCCCTGTGATACAAAGCGATCGCGGTGGCCAAGTGACGTACCACGGGCCCGGTCAGTTAGTCGCTTACTTCCTGATAAACATCCGCCGCAAGAAATTCGGAGTGCGTGATTTGGTTACTCATATTGAGA
>NZ_JBFRSN010000251.1:0-9204 GCF_041473595.1 Vibrio sp. 10N.222.46.A1 | reverse complement strand
ATTTAGATAGAGCAAGCCTCGAGATAGTAAGCATTAAAATTTGTGACAATGAAGTGATGAATAAAAAAACGGGACTCATAGGAGTCCCGTTTTTGTTTCTGTCTCTGACCTTAAGCGACGTTATCAATCGATTGTTCTGGGTACTGAGTCTTTGCTGCAAGCTCCTCTGGTGAGAAGTCATCAACGTTAATTGTGTACAGTCTATGTTCCTCAGCGCTAATCAGAAGATTTGCTTCTTCTTGCGTTAAGATACCTTTCTCAAGTCCCAGCTGAGCGACAAGGTCGAGTCGTAAGAAAGCACGTTTTTGATGTGTTTCTTTACAAACCTTATCGAACAGAGGTTCAGCTTGAAGAATCACTTCTAGCGCTTTTTCAATCTTGCCTACAGGGTTGTATTCCGTTGCTTCCAAGTATTGGCCACGGCCGATACGAGAGCGTGTTTCACTTGGTGTTTGTAGGATTTGCGCGACTTGGCTATCCAACTTGTCGTTTGGTGCACGACGGATACGGCCAAATGGCATTAACACAACGCGAAGTAGTTGACCAATCACAGGGTTAGGGAAGTTCGCCAAGAACTCATCAATCGCGACTTCAGTTTGACGCAAGCTGTCTTGCATACCCCAATGGACTAATGGGAGATCTTCAGCATGGCTACCTTCGCTTTCAAAGCGCTTAAGTGTTGCTGAACCTAGGTAGAGTTGACTCAGGATATCCCCCAGTCTTGCTGATAGGCGCTCTCTGCGTTTCAGTGAACCGCCTAATACAGCCATTGAAATGTCAGACAGTAGCGCTAGGTTAGCACTGTAGCGGTTCAGCTGTTGGTAGTAACGCTGTGTCTGCTTATCCGTTTTATTGGATGGTGTTGGAGCGTCTGAACCACGACCGTCGGTTAAACCAAACCACAAGCTGCGGACTAGGTTACTCATAGTAAAGCTAACGTGTCCTGCTAATGCTGAATCAAACTTATCAAGTGCATCGCTGCTTTCCGAATAAGCCGCTTCCATTTCGTTCAGAACATAAGGGTGGCAGCGAATCGCGCCTTGACCATAGATGATCATTGAACGAGTCAGGATGTTTGCGCCTTCAACCGTAATCGCAATTGGTGAGCCTTGGTAACCACGAGCGAGGAAGTTCGATGGGCCTAAGCAAATGCCTTTACCGCCGACGATATCCATCGCATCGATGATGCTGCGTTGGCCACGGTGAGTACAGTGGTACTTCACGATTGCTGAGATAACCGAAGGCTTTTCACCAAGATCGATACCCGCAACCGTTAGGTTGCTTGCTGCATCCATTACATAAGCATTACCAGCTAGACGTGCCAGTGGCTCTTCAACCCCTTCCATGCGACCAATGGGTTGTTTGAATTGACGACGAATACGAGCGTAAGCACCAGTTGCTAATGCTGCAGATTTAATACCACCGGTTGAGTTTGAAGGCAGTGTGATACCACGACCAACCGACAGGCATTCAACCAACATACGCCAGCCTTGTCCTGCCATTTTTTGGCCGCCGATGATGAAATCGATAGGCACGAAGATGTCATCACCTTGAGTCGGACCATTTTGGAAAGGCACGTTGAGTGGGAAGTGGCGGTTACCAATCTCTACGCCTTTTAAATCGGTAGGGATAAGGGCACAGGTGATGCCAAGATCTTGTTTGTCACCAAGCAGACCTTCTGGGTCTCTCAGTTTAAAGGCTAAGCCTAAAACGGTCGCGACAGGCGCTAGAGTGATGTAACGTTTGTTCCAAGTTAGGCGCATGCCCAATACTTCTTCACCTTGCCATTCACCCTTACATACCACACCATAATCTGGGATAGAGCCTGCGTCTGAGCCTGCTTCTGGACTGGTCAGTGCGAAACAAGGGATCTCTTTACCTTCAGCTAGGCGTGGCAGGTAATGGTTTCTTTGATCTTCTGTGCCGTAGTGCTGCAATAGCTCACCAGGACCTAGTGAGTTAGGTACGCCAACCGTCGATGATAATACGCTCGAAACACCCGTTAGCTTCTGTAGAACTAACGACTGAGCGTAAGCTGAGAATTCTAAACCGCCGTATTTTTTCTTGATGATCATGGCGAAGAATTTATGGTCTTTTAGGTACTGCCAAACTTCTGGTGGTAAATCAGCAAGCTCATGTGTTACTTGGTAATCATTGACCATTTCACACACTGTATTGACTGGGCCATCTAAAAACGCTTGTTCCGCCTCAGAAAGTTTCGGATCCGCAATGTTTTGAAGCTTCTTCCACTCAGGCTTGCCTTTGAACAGCTCTGCTTCCCACCATACTGTGCCTGCTTCCAATGCCTCTTTTTCCGTCTGAGACATTGCTGGTAGAACCTTCTTAAACAAAGAAAGTGCTTTTTGGCTAATGAGGGTCTGGCGAATTGCTGGTACAGCAAAGATTGCAATGGCCAATAGATAACAAAGCCAGCCAGTGACTGCCACGCTGCCAAACAGGGTTAATGCGACCATTGCGCCAGTTAACACAATTAACGCACGGACCAGACTAACTCTATGGTAAAGACAGACGCCTAAGATGGCTGACATGCCGAGTAGGGAGAGCAATATGTTCATGATCGATTTCCTTTTCAGAGATCACTTATTGTTATTAAGTTTAGGTAAGAGGTCTAACCAGTCAAGTGTAAACAAAATATTAAATATTTGTAAAACTCCAAAGTGAATAAAAAGTGATCTCAATAGAGTTAAAGTTCTAATTGTGAGAGGTTGGTGGTGAATATTTGGACGGATCGGCAATGAGAGGTTAATAAAGGTGGCAATCTTTGGGCTTAAGTGTCGACACTATTTCATGTTTGTGGGTAAACTCAGTTATAAAGAGGGGAAAACCCTCAATTCTCATTTCACGCACTTTAAGTTGCGTCAAAAAACATAAGAGATAAGCCAAATGTACCAAGACCTAATCAAAAGTGAATTGAACGAAGCTGCTGACGTTCTGAACAAGTTCTTGAGTGATGACCATAACATTGCTCAAATTGAAGCTGCTGCAAAAATGATTGCAGATTCATTCAAGCAAGAAGGCAAAGTGCTTTCTTGTGGTAACGGTGGTTCACACTGTGATGCAATGCATTTCGCGGAAGAGCTAACAGGCCGATACCGTGAAAATCGTCCAGGTTTTGCTGGTATTGCGATTTCAGATCCGAGTCACCTGTCTTGCGTGAGTAACGACTTTGGTTACGACCACGTATTTTCTCGTTATGTAGAAGCCGTGGGTCGTAAAGGCGATGTGTTGTTTGGTTTGTCGACTTCAGGTAACTCTGGCAACATCCTAAAAGCGATTGAAGCTGCTCAAGCTAAAGGGATGAAAACCATTGCGCTGACCGGTAAAGATGGCGGTAAAATGGCAGGTTGTGCTGATATCGAAATCCGAGTCCCACACTTTGGCTACGCTGATCGCATCCAAGAGATTCACATTAAGATCATCCACATTGTGATTCAGCTTGTTGAAAAAGAAATGGAATAATAGTTTTACAGACATTTGGAGCCTAGGTTTGTGGCTCCATTGGTTTAAATAGGGAGTAGATTAAACCATGTGTGAATTGCTCGGTATGAGCGCGAATGTGCCTACTGATATTTGTTTTAGCTTTACTGGCCTTATGCAGCGTGGAGGCAACACTGGTCCACATCGTGATGGCTGGGGTATTACTTTCTATGAGGGGAAGGGTTTTCGTACATTTAAAGACCCTAATCCTAGTTGTGAATCAAAGATCGCTGAGCTGGTTCAAAACTACCCAATTAAGAGCCAAGCTGTTGTCAGTCATATCCGTCAAGCTAACCGCGGTGGCGTTAATCTAGAAAATACTCACCCTTTCACTCGTGAGCTTTGGGGACGATACTGGACCTTTGCTCACAATGGTCAACTAACGGATTATGATGATCTGATTAGTGGTCGATTCAGACCTGTCGGTGAGACGGACAGCGAACTCTCTTTCTGCTGGTTGTTGAAACAACTTGAAGACCGTTTTCCTGAACCTCCTCAAGATATGGAAGGTATGTTTCGCTTTGTCGCTGAGTGCTGTGACCAGTTACGAGAGAAAGGTGTTTTCAATATGTTGCTCAGTGACGGTGAGTACGTGATGAACTACTGTACGAACCATTTATACTGGATAACAAGACGAGCTCCTTTTGGTAACGCGAGCCTGATTGATGAAGATGTTGAGATTAACTTCCAAGAAGAGACCACGCCTAATGATGTGGTAACCGTCGTCGCAACTCAGCCTCTAACAGACAATGAAGAGTGGTTTAGAATGAAGCCGGGTGAATACGCGCTGTTTCATTTTGGAGAGTTAATTGGCAACAACCACCAAGCGTTGGAAGATGTCGCTTATGCTCCGAAGAAGGTGGCAAGCCAAGCGCCTACTGAACCATTGAGCTAATCTAGTCGATACTATTATTTGTCCTGATTAAAAAAGGCCGCTTACTGTACTAATAAGTCAGTGAGCGGCCTTTTTGTTTTCTGTTTTTTAAGGCTTATTCTTCCGTGATTTACTCTGGGAGAACAACCTTATTAATTACTCTTCTGCGTAACCGTGTGTACCTAATGTTTCACCGTCTAAGACAGCCCTCCCGTTTACCATCGATAAACGATCTTCAGCAAACCATTTACAAACCATCGGGTAAATACAGTGCTCTTGAGTCAGTACTCGGCTTGCTAACATGTCAGCATCATCATCTTCAAATACCGGCACCTTGGCTTGCAAGATTACAGGGCCACCATCAAGTTCTTCGGTAACAAAGTGGACGCTTGTACCGTGCTCTTTGTCTTGTGCATCAATGGCACGCTGGTGGGTGTGTAGGCCCGGGTATTTAGGTAACAGGGAAGGGTGGATGTTGACCATTTTACCGGCATAGTGACGAACAAATTCTGAACTCAAGATACGCATGTATCCCGCAAGTACGATTAAATCGGGTTGGTAAGCATCGATCTGAATCATCAATTCATGATCGAACTCTTCACGTGAACCATAGTTTTTTGGGTTCACAGAATGTGCGTCAACACCTGCTGATTTTGCTCTCTCTAGACCAAAAGCCTCTGCTTTGTTTGAGAAGACAGCTTTAACTGAAGCATCAATCATATTGCTATCACAGGCGTCCAAAATTGCTTGCAAGTTACTTCCGCTTCCTGAAACTAAAACGACGATGTTTTTCTTAGAGTGACTGTTATTCATAGAATGGCTGTTTTTCATAGAGTGGGTCATGCGATTGATTAACTGAACTGTTTACAATGTACCTACATAAACTAAGGTTTTCTGTGGGCCAAATAGCAAAATGAGGACCATAAGGTCCTCATTGATTAACTAAGTAAGTGAGCGTATCACTTATTTGATTTCAACTTGCTCTTCGCCAGCTTCAGCGTTTGCGATCTCACCGATAACCCAAGCGTTTTCGCCTTCGGCTTTCAGCAGTTCAACCGCAGCGTCTGCTTGATCTTTAGGTAGAGCAACAACTAGGCCTACACCACAGTTGAAAGTGCGGTACATTTCAAATGTCTCCACGTTACCTTTCTCTTGTAGCCAGTTGAAGATAGCAGGCCATTCCCAGCTCTTGCCATCAATCACTGCTTTAGTACCTTCAGGAAGTACGCGTGGGATGTTTTCCCAGAAACCACCACCTGTGATGTGCGAGATAGCATGAATGTCATGCTCTGCAATCATCTTAAGTGCCGATTTGATGTAAATCTTAGTCGGTTCTAGTAGGTGTTCACCGATAGTGCGACCTTCTAGCTCTTCACTCTTATCAGCACCAGAAACTTCTAGAACTTTACGAATCAAAGAGTAACCATTTGAGTGTGGACCACTTGAGCCAACAGCGATAAGTGCGTCGCCTGCAGCTACTTTAGTACCGTCGATGATGTCAGCTTTTTCTACAACACCAACACAGAAGCCGGCTACATCGTAGTCGTCGCCTTCGTACATACCTGGCATTTCAGCAGTTTCACCGCCGATGAGTGCACAACCTGCTTGAACACAGCCTTCAGCAATACCAGAAACAACATCTGCTGCTGTATCTACATCTAGCTTACCTGTTGCGTAGTAGTCTAGGAAGAATAGCGGCTCACCACCTTGAACGATTAAGTCGTTCACACACATTGCCACTAGGTCGATACCAATGGTGTCGTGTTTTTTCAGATCCAAAGCAAGGCGAAGTTTAGTACCAACACCATCAGTACCTGAAACAAGTACCGGCTCTTTGTATTTCGTTGGAAGTTCACATAGGGCGCCAAAGCCACCAATACCGCCCATTACTTCAGGGCGACGAGTGCGTTTAACAGCACCTTTAATACGGTCTACTAGTGCATTACCTGCGTCGATATCAACACCAGCGTCTTTGTAGCTTAGAGAAGAAGTATTACCACTCACGGGATAGTCCTCGAACTTAAGTTGGATGTGAAAACGGCGCTATTCTAACAGGGCTTGATTACGAAGAGCAAACGTTTGCGCGGTTTTTTTTATTAGAATAAAGATTCTGAAATAACCCCACAGTTCGTGTATAATCTACAGGTTTGTTTAAATATTGCCGGAGTTGGAAATGAAAGTTGTTGAAGTGAAACACCCGCTAGTAAAACATAAAATTGGCCTGATGCGTGAAGGTGACATTAGTACTAAGCGTTTTCGTGAGCTAGCGACAGAAGTGGGTAGCCTTCTAACATACGAAGCGACATCAGACTTTGAAACTGAACGTGTAACTATTGATGGTTGGAACGGCCCAGTAGAAGTTGACCAAATTAAAGGTAAAAAGGTAACAGTAGTGCCAATCCTACGTGCAGGTCTAGGCATGATGGATGGTGTTTTAGAGCATATGCCAAGTGCTCGAATCAGTGTCGTGGGTATCTACCGTGACGAAGAAACATTAGAGCCTGTACCATACTTCAACAAGCTAGCATCTAACATTGATGAGCGTATTGCTCTAGTGGTTGATCCAATGTTAGCAACTGGCGGTTCTATGATTGCAACTCTTGACCTTCTAAAAGAGCAAGGCTGTAAAGTATTTAAAGTACTGGTACTTGTTGCTGCCCCTGAAGGTATCGCTGCACTAGAAAAAGCGCACCCAGATGTTGAGCTTTACACTGCTGCAATCGATGAGAAGCTAAACGACAAGGGCTACATTGTTCCTGGTCTTGGCGATGCTGGTGATAAGATCTTCGGTACTAAGTAATTCGGTTTCAGCTTAAGTTACGCTAAACCGTTTCTTAACTCGCTGAATTAGCCGTATTAATAAAAAGGGAGAGCATTCGATGCTCTCCCTTTTTTGATCTTGCTAGCTTGTGATGCTCTTAATTGAGGATCACAAGCCTCTACAGTTTGTTGACTTGCAGTTAGTCGATTTGGGCTTTGTCTACTACGGTGTTGTCGCCTAGCTCTTCAGGAAGGACTAGGTTCAGTAGAATAGCAACGATACCGCATAAGCTTACGCCTTGCAGGCTAAAGTCGCCGATGCCAAATGCCATGCCGCCAATACCGAAGACCAAAGTAATGCCGACAATCACAAGGTTGCGTGATTTGTGTAGGTCAACTTTGTTCTGAATTAGAGTATTCAAGCCTACCGTTGCGATTGAACCAAACAGTAGAATCATGATGCCGCCCATCACAGGAACTGGGATTGTTTGTAATAGAGCGCCTAGCTTACCTACTAATGCTAGAACAATCGCTGTTACTGCAGCCCAAGTCATGATCACTGGGTTGAATGCTTTGGTCAGCATTACAGCCCCCGTTACTTCACTGTAGGTTGTATTTGGTGGAGCGCCCAACATAGAAGCTGCAATCGTTGCCACGCCGTCACCAGTTATTGTGCGGTGTAAACCTGGCTTTTTAAGGTAGTCTTTACCGGTTACATTCGAAATAGCAAGCATGTCGCCTACGTGTTCAACAGCAGGTGCAATTGCTACAAATACCATAAAGAAGATAGCGTTGATGTTGAACTCTGGCGCTGTGAAGTTAGGTAGAGCTAACCAAGCGGCCTGAGCGACAGGGGTAAAATCAACGACACCGTATACTAAGCTCGTTACATAACCAGCCACAATACCGCCGAAGATCGGCAGCAGCTTAAGAAAGCCTTTCGAGAAAACACTGATGACAATCGTTACCAGTAATGAGATAGAAGAAATCCATAACGCTGCGTCTGCATCGATAAGCTGAACCGCACCATCGCCTGTTTTACCTAGCGCCATGTTTACCGCAACAGGAGCAAGACCTAAGCCGATCACCATGATTACAGGGCCAACTACGACTGGGGGAAGCAGTTTGTGGATAAAGGCTACACCACGTACCTTAATTAAGGCACCCATTAATACATACACAACACCTGCCGCCATAAGGCCGCCCATAGTTGCACCTACACCCCAAGTTTGAATGCCAAACATGATAGGTGCGATGAATGCAAAAGAAGACGCAAGGAAAATAGGTACTGAACGGCGTGTAATAAGTTGGAATAAAAGGGTACCGATACCTGCACCAAAGAGCGCTACGTTGGGATCAAGGCCTGTCAGCAGGGGCACCAGTACAAGTGCACCAAAAGCGACAAATAGCATTTGCGCACCTTGCAGAGCATTTTTCATGTTATGTCCTTAAAAATGGTCGTTATATGAAAAGCGAAAAATAAAATTCGCGGGATTCTATCACTTGGCAATCGGTTGCTATGTCAGATAGATCAAATTTATTTATATTAGTTATGTTTATCTCTATCAAAATAAGAAAAATTCAGTTTACAAGTGAACGATTTATCATGGTCAGGTGATATTTTATGGTTATTAAACACAGTGGGGGCTAACGACCTTGCCCCTCAATCCATAGTTGCTTATCATCAAGGCACAAGCTTTGAATATTAGGATCAATATGCGCTACATAGCATTGTTGTTGATGGGACTATTAGCCTCTCCGAGTTATGCCTTAACTCAAGTAGATATCTTTAGTGCTGAAGTTGCGATTAACGCTGAAGACAAACAACCAGAACAAGTGGCAAGAAATACTGGCATGGAGCAGGTATTGATACGTGCTACTGGCCAAACTGATGTCGCGTCGAATGAGACGATTCAAAAGGCGATGCGTAAGAGTGCGCAGTACATGTCTCAAATGAGTTTTGGCGAAAGCAATGACCAATCAACATTGCGTATGCGTTTTAACGGTGCTCAAATTCGTTCACTACTGACTCAAGCGCAATTACCGTACTGGCCTGATACTCGCTCAAATAT
>NZ_JBFRSN010000250.1:0-15898 GCF_041473595.1 Vibrio sp. 10N.222.46.A1 | reverse complement strand
CCCAGAAGGCTTGGTGAGCGAGACCGACTGGCAAGCCTCGTGGGTGCCAGAAGGATTTAAATCGAAAGAACTCAGCCGTTACCAAATGGCTGCGACCGAAAAAATGGTTGAAAGCCAGCTTTTCAGTGATGGATTATTTAGCTTTTCGGTTTATATCGCCGATAAAGACGAACATTCATTGAAAGGACAGCTGGTACGCCAAGGGCGAAGAACCTTGCACAGCTTAGTGATTGGCGACAAAGAAATCTCTGTGGTTGGTGATATTCCGCCAGCAACGGCCAAGCGTATCGCTCAATCCGTCACGTTCAATAAACCGGCACCAGCGCAATGATGACTGCGTTGGCGACCGTTAGCTCAGTCGAACAAAAAGGTAAGCAATATTTTGTTCAGCTGAGTTGCGAACAACAAACCAGTTGCAGCAGCTGCTCATCTCAAAAAAGCTGCGGAACGGGTATTGTGACCAAGGCTGTTGGCAATAAATCCTTGTTTTGGCAGCTTAAAACCCAAAGCTTAGTTAAAGCAGGCCAGATCGTAGAAATTGGCTTTCCAGAAAAAAGCCTACTTCAGTCTGCGGCTATTGTTTATCTTATCCCGCTTTTCATGTTGATGGTTGGTGCTGGTTTTGGACAACTCTTGTTACAACCCTTACTCCAAGGGGGCGAGGGCATTGTTATCTTAACTGCAGCGCTGTTTACTGCTGGTGGTATTGGTTTGGCGAAGCGCTTAGCTAAACCAATGGAAGACAAATCCAAGCAAGAAGTTGTCTTGATTAGAATCCTAGGCAAGTCTCTCATCTAATTTATGATGCTTATTGCCCTTAAATTGGGTAGAATCTGCCAACTTGATTGAAATGCCGCCACCAATGCTGACTGTAGATTGGACGCGTTGCGGCTTTCTTATTATCCCTATTCAAAGAGTTTAGTCACACCAAGCCTATGAAGCACATTCGTAATTTTTCGATTATCGCCCACATCGACCACGGTAAGTCGACCCTTTCTGACCGCTTAATCCAAGTTTGTGGAGGGTTAAGTGAACGTGAGATGGCAGCTCAAGTCCTCGATTCTATGGATATAGAACGCGAGCGTGGTATTACAATTAAAGCGCAGAGTGTGACTTTAGATTACAAAGCTAAAGATGGTGAAACTTACCAACTTAACTTTATCGATACCCCTGGACACGTAGACTTCTCTTATGAAGTATCTCGCTCTCTAGCCGCTTGTGAAGGCGCGCTTCTTGTAGTGGATGCCGGCCAAGGTGTTGAAGCTCAAACTCTAGCAAACTGTTACACCGCGATCGAAATGGAACTGGAAGTAGTGCCAATCTTGAACAAGATTGACTTACCTGCTGCTGAACCTGAACGAGTTGCTGAAGAAATCGAAGAGATCGTTGGTATCGATGCGATGGAAGCGACGCGTTGTTCTGCAAAAACCGGTATCGGTGTTGATGACGTTCTTGAAAACATCGTAACGGCTATCCCGCCACCGGAAGGTGATCCAGAAGCGCCACTACAAGCTCTGATCATTGACTCTTGGTTCGATAACTACTTAGGCGTTGTTTCTTTGGTTCGTATCAAGAACGGTAAGCTGAAGAAGAACGACAAGATTAAAGTAATGTCGACAGACCAAGTTTGGGGTGTTGACCGTCTAGGTATCTTCACACCTAAGCAAATCGACACAACTGAGCTAAATACTGGCGAAGTTGGCTGGGTTGTTTGTGGTATTAAAGACATCCTTGGCGCACCTGTTGGTGATACGTTGACGCTTGCAAAAGGCGGCAGCACAGAACGTCTACCTGGTTTCCAAAAAGTGAAGCCTCAGGTATACGCAGGTCTATTCCCAGTATCGTCTGATGACTACGAAAACTTCCGTGACGCACTAGGCAAACTAAGCCTGAACGATGCATCACTATTTTACGAACCAGAAAGTTCAGCAGCACTTGGCTTTGGTTTCCGTTGTGGTTTCTTAGGAATGCTTCACATGGAGATCATCCAAGAGCGTTTAGAGCGTGAATACGACCTAGACCTAATCACAACGGCACCAACCGTAGTGTACGAAGTTGTAAAAACGGATGGCACAATTCTCTATGTTGATAGCCCGGCTAAACTGCCTGCTATTAATGACTTAGAAGAAATTCGTGAACCGATTGCTCGCTGTAATATTCTGGTACCTTCGGATTACCTAGGCAACGTGATCACACTGTGTGTTGAGAAGCGTGGCGTGCAAGTCGACATGGTTTATCACGGTAACCAAGTTGCTGTGACGTACGATCTTCCAATGGCTGAGGTGGTTCTAGACTTCTTCGACCGTCTGAAGTCAACGTCTCGCGGGTACGCATCATTGGATTACAACTTCCAACGTTACGAAGCATCAAACATGGTACGTGTAGATGTATTGTTGAATGGTGAAACGGTTGATGCACTGGCGATCATTACACACAAAGATATTGCCCAGTCTCGTGGTCGTCTACTGGTTGAGAAGATGAAAGAATTCATCCCTCGCCAGATGTTTGATATCGCGATTCAAGCCGCGATTGGTAACCACATTATTGCTCGTTCTACAGTGAAACAACTGCGTAAGAACGTAATCGCAAAATGTTACGGTGGTGATATCAGTCGTAAGAAGAAACTTCTTAAGAAACAAAAAGAAGGTAAGAAGCGTATGAAGCAGATCGGTAACGTTGAACTGCCTCAAGAGGCATTCTTAGCAATCCTTCATGTTGGCAAAGACTAGGTATCAATCGCACTAACTATCTGCTGAACATTACTGGTTAAAATCGTTTATTTCTTTGTTGCAAAGATTGCAATTAGGCCCGCTAGTCACTGCACTTTGCGCCTCGAACTAAACGATTTTTCCTGCGTAATCTTCCCAGCATTTAGTCAGCATGATTGATACAAATTAGAAATATTAAGCAGAGTGAAAGAGTTATGCTCTTTCACTTTCGTTATTTTTAAAGAAATGAAATTTAAGGGATATCAATGGCTAATACATTTTCGCTTATCTTAGTGATCGTAACTCTAGTGACTGGCATTGTATGGGCGTTGGAAAAGTTTGTGTGGGCGAAGAAGCGCCAACAAAAACTGGCTGACGTTGAAGCACAGTCGAATGGCCTAGACGATGCAACCAGCGCAAAAGATACGGCTCAGCCTTGGTGGGTTGAGAACAGTGTGTCCATTTTCCCTGTAATTGCATTTGTTTTGGTTTTGCGTTCATTTATTTATGAACCGTTTCAAATTCCATCTGGCTCGATGATGCCAACACTATTGGTTGGTGATTTCATCTTGGTAGAAAAGTACGCTTATGGTCTAAAAGATCCTGTATGGCGCACTCAATTGGTAGAAACAGGCAAACCAGAACGTGGTGATTCAATCGTATTCAAATACCCACCTCAGCCGAATATCGACTACATCAAGCGTGTTATTGGTATGCCGGGTGATACCATTCGCTACAGCAGCAATAAAGAAATCTGTATTCAAGCGAAGGGTGGCAGTAGCTGTAAACCAGTGAAGTTGAGTAACGTTGAAGAAAGCCAATTTATTCAAGATGGTGTGCCTCTAATTCAGTTGAATGAACAACTGGGTGACGTGGAGCACCAAATCTTAGTTAACCCATTACGCCGTGATCGTGTGCAAGCATATCAACCTCGCAATGGTGTTAACGAGTGGATCGTTCCAGAAGGCCAATACTTTGTTATGGGTGATAACCGTGACAACAGTGCTGACAGCCGTTACTGGGGCTTTGTCCCTGAAGCAAACCTTGTTGGTAAGGCCGTTGCTATTTGGATCAGCTTCGAATTCGAACGCGGTTCAGACAGTGTACTTCCAACATGGATTCCTACTGGTGTGCGTTTTAATCGCATCGGTGGGATTCACTAATCGATCACATAACACATCGAGAGAGCATGAATTCTCCAATTGATAAACTAGAGAGAAAGATTGGCTATCAGTTTAATGATGCCGATCTTATCCATTTGGCGCTGACTCACCGCAGTGCCGCAGGTAAACACAACGAACGTCTTGAGTTTCTGGGCGATTCAATTTTAAGTTTTGTTATCGCTGATGATCTTTACCACCGTTTCCCTAAGGTAAACGAAGGTGATATGAGCCGCATGCGCGCAACATTAGTACGTGGTCATACATTGGCAGAACTAGGTCGTGAATTCGAACTAGGAGATTACTTAAAATTAGGTCCAGGTGAGTTGAAGAGTGGCGGTTTCCGTCGTGATTCTATTCTAGCGGATGCGGTTGAAGCGATCATCGGCGCTGTCTATTTAGATAGTGATACCGAGGTTGTTCGCCGTATTATTTTAAGCTGGTACCAATCTCGCCTAGAGTCTATTCAGCCTGGTGTATCTCAAAAAGATCCAAAAACTCGCTTACAAGAGTTTTTACAAGGTCGAAGAAATCCCCTACCTGTCTACACAGTGACTAATATTAAAGGTGAAGCACACAACCAAGAGTTTACGGTTGAGTGTGAAGTGGCAGGTGTGGATAAACCTGTTATCGGTAAAGGCACTAGCCGCCGCAAGGCAGAACAAGCGGCTGCTGAAACAGCATTAGAGCAACTAAGCAATGTCTGATAACAATCAAGATTTCGATATCGATGCATTCTTTTCATCTGATAGCAAAAAAACGGGCCTACCGGAAAACCAACACTGTGGCTTTATCGCTATTGTGGGTCGACCAAACGTAGGTAAATCGACGCTTCTGAACCATATTTTGGGTCAGAAAATCTCGATTACATCACGTAAACCTCAGACAACACGCCACCGTATTATGGGTGTAGAAACTGAAGGTGATTACCAAGCGATCTACGTTGATACTCCTGGACTTCACATCGAAGAAAAGCGTGCAATCAACCGTTTGATGAACCGTGCGGCGAATAGCTCACTGAGCGATGTGAACCTAGTATTTTTCCTTGTTGACGGTACTCACTGGACTGACGACGATGAGATGGTACTGAACAAGCTGAGAAAAACAGATTTCCCAGTTGTCCTTTGCATTAACAAAGTAGACAACGTTCAAGACCGTACAGACGTGATGCAACACATGATGGAAGTGTCTAAGAAGATGGACTTCCTTGATGTTGTGCCAATCTCGGCGAAGCAAGGTAAGAATATCGATGTACTGCGTAAGCACGTTCGTAACTCTTTACCAAAAGCGACGCACCACTTCCCAGAAGAGTACGTAACGGATCGCTCACAGCGCTTTATGGCCTCTGAAATCATCCGTGAAAAACTGATGCGATTCACAGGCGAAGAGCTACCTTACTCAGTAACGGTTGAAATCGAGCGTTTTGATTACAACCCAGATAACGATGGTTTCCACATCAATGCTTTGATTCTTGTTGAACGTACTGGTCAGAAGAAGATGGTGATTGGTAAAGCGGGCGAGAAGATCAAAACGATTGGTCGTGAAGCTCGTATCGACATGGAAGAACTGTTCGGTCGTAAGGTTTACCTAGAGACTTGGGTTAAAGTTAAGTCTGGTTGGGCTGACGATGAGCGTGCACTTCGCTCGTTAGGCTACATCGACGATCTATAATATATTGAACGTCACTTTCTGATATTAAGAAAGTTGAATTGAATATAAATACAAGAGAGAGTGCGAACTCTCTCTTTTTGTATCTGTAAGAAGGGTAAGTGATTGAGCGAAGGGTTACAGCGATGCTTTGTGTTGCACCGTCGACCATACAGTGAGTCGAGCCTGATTCTGGACGTCTTCAGCGAAGAGTACGGTCGGGTGACGTTGATGTCTAAAGGTGCGCGGAGTAAGCGTTCTAATTTGAAAGGTGCATTGCAACCTTTTACGCCGCTACTGCTTAAGTGGTCTGGCAATGGTTCAATGAAAACGTTGCGCCAAGCTGAACCGATCAGCTTGGGGCTTCCTCTTGCCGGCATTAATCTGTATTCAGCAATGTACGTTAATGAATTAGTTGGGCGAGTGTTGATGGCCGAAGTGGCCATGCCCGCATTTTTTCATGACTATCTTCATGCCTTAACAGAACTCGCTCATAATGAGAACCCTGAGCCAGCACTGCGTCGTTTTGAATTGGCTCTACTTTCCGCTATGGGGTATGGCGTCGACTTTTTACACTGCGCGGGCACTGGCGAAGCGATTGATCCGAGCATGACTTATCGCTATCGAGAGCAGAAAGGCTTCATCGCTTCGGTGCGTCGAGATAACCTGACTTTTATGGGCGATGAACTTATCGCAATCAGTGAGCGTAGGTTTATCACTAAAGAGCAGTTAAAAGCGGCAAAACGCTTTACACGCATAGCCTTAAAGCCGTATCTTGGCGGCAAACCATTAAAAAGTAGAGAGCTATTTATGCCAACAATAGCCCTCTCTAGAGCACGGAGTATTGGAAAATGAGCTCAATCCTTTTAGGCGTTAATATCGACCATATTGCAACTCTACGTAATGCACGTGGTACTAAATATCCAGACCCAGTACACGCAGCTGAAATTGCTGAACGTGCGGGTGCTGACGGCATTACGATTCACTTGCGTGAAGATCGCCGTCATATTGTTGATCGCGATGTACGTATTCTTGCTGAGACAATCCAGACTCGCATGAACTTAGAGATGGCCGTAACGGACGAGATGGTTCAAATTGCACTTGATACTAATCCTGAGTTCGTTTGTCTGGTTCCAGAAAAGCGTGAAGAGCTGACGACGGAAGGCGGCTTGGACGTGGTTGGTCAACTTGAAAAGATCAAAGCGGCGACCGAAAAATTGTCGGCTGCGGGTATCAAAGTATCTCTGTTTATCGATGCCGATCGTGAGCAAATCGATGCTGCGAAAGCGTGTGGCGCACCGTTCATTGAACTGCACACTGGCCACTATGCTGATGCTAAAACTGAAGAAGACCAACAAGACGAGCTTAAAAAGATTGCTGCAGGTGCAAGCTACGCAGACGACCTTGGTATTACAGTGAATGCGGGTCATGGTCTGACTTACCATAACGTAGCGCCGATTGCGGCACTTCCTGAGATTTACGAGTTGAACATCGGTCACTCGATCATGGGCCGCGCAGTCTTTGATGGTTTGAATAAAGCCGTTGCAGATATGAAAGCCGTGATGGAAACAGCGCGCAACAACGCTTAGTTCTTTAACTCGGCATTCGTTTAGTTGTAAGCGTTAAGCGGTTAATCAGTAGAATCGAAAAGTTAATAGATAGAAGTTGGTAGTAGGGTAAACATGGCTGTTGTTGGATTAGGTACAGATATCGCAGAAATTGAACGTGTTGAAAAGGCATTATCACGAAGTGGTGAGGCTTTCGCTCAGCGTATTTTGACCGATTCTGAATTTGAAGTATTCCAGCAACTTAAGCAAAAAGGGCGTTATCTTGCAAAGCGTTTTGCTGCAAAAGAGGCGGCGTCTAAGGCATTAGGCACAGGCATCGCTCTTGGTGTGACCTTCCACGACTTCGAGATTTCAAACGATGAGCATGGCAAGCCAGTTCTAAGCCTGCATAAAAAAGCGCGTGAAATCGCAGATGCGAGTGGTACAAAGTCAATTCACCTGACTATCTCTGATGAGCGCCATTATGCGGTGGCGACGGTACTACTCGAGTCGTAAATAGATTACCGCTACTTTATACCAATCGTAGTAAATAACTGTTCACCCTAGCTTGTTAAAAAACTCGATAACTTCGTTAGAATTTTTGATTGTAGAATAACTACTTATCGAAAAATCCTGCCTTGTTCTCAAGCTTTTTTCCTACGCTATTTTTGATCACTTACTTACTGTGATTGGTATTATATCTGGTGCTCTAGGTTCTAGACAGAAAAAAGCAGAGCTCATGAGCTCTGCTTTTTTATTGGCTGGTAAACCGTTTAATGAATATTTGTGAGTAAGAAATATTCGCTAGGTCTTGGCTGGTTTCAAATAATGAATCGCGGTTGCTTGAACCTTATCTAATTCATCCTGAAGTTCAAAAAGCTCCGGTTCAATGTCTTCAACAGAAGTGCCTGAACGAAGTTCTTTCTCTATCGTTGCACATACCGACTTAAGCCTTGGTACCCCACTGTATGAGCTGCTGCCATGCATCTTGTGGATGATGTGTGTCAGCGCTTCAACGGGGTAGTCACTGTCTTCTATCGCCTTGTCTGCAGCCTCATAAACTTCAGGAATAAAATCTACGAGCATTTGCAGCATATCGCGTGCGAGGTCTTCTTTATTGGCGGCTTGTTTCAAAGCAGCTTGCCAATCAATGATGATGTTCTTGTGCTCGCTGGCTTCAACTTCTGAAACAGAGCTGTGGTCGATTTCAGCAGAGACCGCCGGGTGATCTGGGTCTATTTTATCAATGTGCTCAATCTCAGAGGTAGGGCTCCAATGAATAAGAACCTGTTGTAACACATGCTCTTCGATAGGCTTGGTTAGGTAGTCATCCATACCTGCTTCAAGTAGTCGGTCACGCTCTCCCATCATTGCATGCGCAGTAACAGCAATCACAGGCGTGTTTGCATTGTTCGCCAACGCCTTAATTTTTTGGCAAGCGGTCACGCCGTCCATCTGCGGCATTTGAATATCCATGAAAATGACATCAAATGGAGTCTCTGTCGCTTTGTCGAGAGCTTTCTGACCACTAGTACAACTGATCACTGTCTCTACGCGCTCTTTTAGCAGCGCAGTAATCAGTTTAAGGTTGGCAGGGTTGTCGTCGACCGCCAATACCGTAAGCGGTAGTTTCTCTTCTGAATGTGTTTCAATAGCGGGTGCAATTAAGGTTGGCGCTTGATTTGATACCAAAGTTTGCAGCAACTTCTTGCGAGAGAGAGGCTTAGTAATGCACTGAACATCGACCTCTTTCATCAATTGCTCACCCAACGCTAGCTCGGTACTTGGTGTACCAATAATCACGTTCTGAGCGATCTTCTTCGCGCCAATCGCCCAACCACTTACGGTATCAAATTGATACTCTTGGTTCGCGGCTAAGTTAAGTAGAACGTAGTCATACGAGGTAGATTCGTCAGGCATAACCGAACGGTACGTTACCACTAAGCCTTCTTGGGTTAGGATCTGCTGAGTAATTGATGCCGCTTGCATGTTTGGTTCGATAAGCAGCAGTTGCTTGTCTTGCAGGCACTGAGTCTCTATTAGTTCTGTCATCGGCATATCGGTAGTCGATAGTCTCAGGGTGAACCAGAAGGTGGAGCCTTGGTGAAGACGACTGGTTAGGCTGATCTCTCCGCCCATTTGGCTGACCAGTTTTTGGGTGATTACCAGACCTAAGCCTGTACCACCATAACGACGAGAGATGCTCGCATCGGCTTGGCTGAAGGCTTGGAAAAGTTGTGCTTGTTGGCGCTCTGAGATACCAATGCCCGTATCTCGAACCATAAACTGCAGCTCAATGCTGTCTTCGCTTTGTGAACGAAGTTCAACGCTGATGTCAATGTTGCCACGCTCGGTAAACTTGATCGAGTTACCCACGAGGTTAGTCAGGATCTGTTGGATACGCAGTGGATCACCAACAACGCCTGGTGGTACTTTTGGGTCGATCTTAAGCGTAAGCTCAAGACCTTTTTCATGAGCATTAGTGGCTTGAAGGTTAACCACCTCTTCTAGGCTCGCTTGGAACTCAAATGGAATATTTTCTAGAGCGAGTTTGCCGGCTTCAAGTTTCGAGAAGTCCAAGATATCGTTGATGATGCTGAGTAGGTTGTTGGCCGAACGCTCAATGGTCTGCAGGTAATCGGTTTGGCTGTTCGATAGGTGTGTCTTGAGCATCTGACGAGTAAAGCCAATTACACCATTGAGTGGTGTTCTAAGTTCATGAGACATATTCGCCAAGAACTCGGATTTAACACGAGCGGCTTCTTGAGCTCGTTTTTTCGCAATGTCTAACTCAACGTTTTGAATCTCTAATTGCTCTAGGGTTTCACGCAGATCAGATGTTGCTTGGTCGATGCTGTGCTGCATCTCGACGTGATATTCTGATAGCGAGACCGCCATCGCGTTGATACCGTTTTTCAGTGAATCAAGCTCACCATGCATTTTGCCTTCGATACGCACATCGAGGTGGCCACGACGAATTCGGTCGACCATGTTTTTCATGTGTGTGATCGGTTGGGTTACATCGTGCATCAAGCGGAAGGCAAATACCCCAGAAAGTCCAAGACCGAGGATCAGCACCAAGAAGGCAGAGAACACTTCTTGATATTGCTGCAATCGAAGTGACGACAAGTCTAACTCTATCGCAATATAACCGATCGCTTGGTTCGCTTGAGACTGGCCATTAGCTGAGTTGATGTATTGTCCCTCAGCGATGATAGGTGTCCTAAGAATCAGCGTGTTATCGAGCAGGTTCGATGAGCTTAAATGCGGAATCGGTTTATCTTTCGGATAGGTCAGGCTTTCAAAATCAGGATGGAAGTTTGACGTTACAAACAACTCATGACGTTCATCAAACACCGCAATACTGCGCACCAGCTTAGAATTTTTTCGATGAGCATAGCTAATCAGCTGACGAACAGACTCTCGACTTTCGAGCTTCATGCCAGACTCACTCGCAATCGCTAGTGGTTCAATGATGCTAGTACCAGTGTTAACCACTTGACCCTCAAGGTCTTGATAGCGGTTAAATGAGAAAAATGCACTCAATAGCAGCCCAATAATCAGGGTTGGAGCTAGAGTTAAGGTAATTACACGGGCTCTTAAGCCATATCTGGTCATGTTCTTTAATTACATCGAGGTCTGGATATGGGAAAATAACGCACACAATGGCGGTTAAGTGAACGGTAAGCTTAATCAAAGCCGTGACGTTCGACAATGATTCCAAGACAGAATAGTGAGTCCTGGATACCAATTACTTATTAAAAGATACATTAGGCACAAGCAATGGCACGTTTTTTCCAACCAAAAAAGAAAACTCAACTCGAGACCAAGCATCAATCGGTTTTGGTTGAACGAATGGATCACAATGGCGCTGGCATCGCTTATCAGAAGAACAAACCCGTTTTCATTGATGGCGCATTGCCCGGTGAGAAGGTGGTTATTCAACTTACTGAGAGCAAAAGTAAGTTTTCTCGAGCAAAACTCATCAAATTACTTCAACCGAGTGAGCTGCGTTTAAAGCCATTCTGTAAGCACTTTAATCAGTGTGGTGGCTGTCATCTTCAACATCTCGGTTACTCATCTCAGGTTGAGCATAAATCACAATCTTTGACGCACCTGATGAGCAAATACCAAACGGCTAACACCGAAGTCGCCCAGCCGATTGTCGGTGATGACACCGGTTATCGTCGTCGCGCGCGTATCAGTCTATTTGTTGATAAGAAGACACAGCAGCTTCAGTTTGGTTTCCGTAAGAAACAAAGTAAACAGATTGAAAACATCACCGACTGCGCGGTGCTTGACCCTCGCCTTAATGTATTGCTGCCAAAACTGAAAAGTTTACTGAACACTTTCAGTAGCCTTACGTCTTTAGGACATGTTGAATTGGTGTTGGGTGATACTGGCCCTGTTATGGTGCTGCGTCACCTTAAACCTTTGGTTGAAAAAGATGAGCAAGCGTTGATGACGCTCGCGAAAGAAGAAGGTGCAACGCTGTACTCGATGCCAGAAACCGATAAGTTGGTTCGTTTGGTGGGTGATTCGCCAAGCTATAGTGAAACCGGTGTAACCTTACCTTTTGAGCCAAACCACTTTATACAAGTTAACCAGAAAGTGAACCAACAGATGGTTGCTCAAGCGATTGAGTGGTTAGAGCCTCAAGCGGATGAGCGTGTGCTTGACCTGTTTTGTGGTTTAGGCAACTTCAGTCTGCCTATCGCACAACAATCGGCGTTTGTCGTTGGTGTGGAAGGCGTTGATGAAATGGTTCAACAGGCAACGGCTAATGCGGCGTTAAACCAGTTAAGCAATACGGAGTTTTACCAAGCGAACCTCGAAGAAGATTTATCTTCACAGCTTTGGGCAAAAGAGAAATTCGATAAAGTATTACTTGACCCTGCACGTGCTGGAGCGAGTGGGATCGTTGATCAAATTTCAGCGTTAGGAGCGAAGCGTGTGGTTTATGTTTCGTGTAATCCTGCTACTCTAGCGAGAGATTCTGAGAGTTTAGAAAAACAAGGCTATCAATTAGCCAAACTTGGTATGTTGGATATGTTTCCCCATACCAGTCATCTAGAATCGATGGCTCTCTTTATCAAGGCTTAGAAGCCCTTAAATAAGGCTTAAAAATGAATCACAAAGGTGCAGGGAAGCCTGCGCTGATATCAATATGAGTCGAACTAACTTGGAATCAGTTAGTCATATTGAATTGGGTATAAAACATAATAACTAGGAAGGCATGATGGTTGCGGTACGAAGCGCACATTTAAACCCAAGCGAACAGTTTGAGCTAGAAAGTTGGATTGCGTCACTGAATCAAGACGTAAAAACCTCGAATAAACTGACCAAAGTTTATCGTCACTGTGAAGAGCTATTAAAAGATCACGAGCAAGCGTCGCTCCTGCTTTGGCGTGGACGTGAGATGATCGAAATCTTGGTTACGTTGTCGATGGACCGTGCCACTTTAATTGCAGCGCAACTTTTCCCCGTTGTTTCAAGCGGCGTTTTTGGACGTGAAGCGTTTGAAGAAAGCTACGGTAAAGAAACCGTAAAGTTAATTGATGGCGTTGAAGAAATGGCAGCTTTGGGCCAGCTCAACGTTACCCTTGAAGGCAGTGCTGCCTCGGGACAAGTAGATAACGTTCGTCGAATGTTACTGGCCATGGTCGATGATTTCCGCTGCGTCGTCATCAAGCTAGCAGAACGAATTTGCAACCTCATCGAGGTGAAAAAGGCCCCTGATGCTGTTCGCCGTGCGGCAGCAAAAGAGTGTGCTAACATCTATGCGCCTCTTGCAAACCGTTTGGGCATTGGTCAGCTAAAGTGGGAAATTGAAGATTACGCTTTCCGCTATCAACAACCAGATACCTACAAGCAGATTGCCAAACAGCTGTCAGAGCGTCGTATCGTGCGCGAACAATACATCACTGACTTTGTTGATGACCTAACATCAGAAATGAACCGTTCAAGCATCAATGCTGAAGTCAGCGGTCGTCCCAAACACATCTACAGCATCTGGCGTAAAATGCAGAAAAAGGGCTTAGAGTTTGATGAGCTTTTTGACGTGCGTGCGGTACGTATTATTGCCGACCAACTGCAAGACTGTTATGCCGGTCTAGGTGTGGTTCACACCAAATATAAACATCTTCCTAGTGAATTTGATGACTATGTGGCGAATCCTAAGCCCAATGGTTACCAATCGATTCATACCGTAGTTCTTGGCCCTGAAGGCAAGACCATCGAAATTCAGATCCGTACCAAGCAAATGCACGAAGACTCTGAGTTAGGTGTGGCTGCGCACTGGAAGTACAAAGAAGGTGCTTCTAGCGGTGTACGCAGTGGCTACGATGAGAAAATCACGTGGTTGCGTAAGCTTATCGACTGGCAAGAAGAGATGTCGGATTCTGGCGAAATGCTGGATGAAGTACGTAGCCAAGTCTTTGATGACCGAGTCTATGCCTTTACACCACGCGGTGATGTGGTCGATTTACCAATGGGTGCAACGCCGTTGGATTTTGCTTACCACATTCACTCGATGGTTGGACACCGTTGTATCGGTGCCAAAGTCGCAGGTCGAATCGTTCCGTTTACTCATAAGTTGGCGATGGGCGATCAAGTTGAGATCATTACTCAAAAAGAACCGAATCCATCACGTGATTGGTTAAATCCGACCACAGGTTTTGTTCATTCAAGTCGAGCTAGAGCAAAAATTAACGCTTGGTTCCGCGCTCAGAGTCGTGAGAAAAATCTCGAAGCTGGACGAGACATCCTAGAAGTCGAGCTAGGCAGAGTCGGCGCAACACTGAAAGATGCTGAGCAATATGCGCTGAAACGATTCAACGTCAATACACCTGATGAATTGTATGCAGGTATTGGTAGCGGTGATTTGCGTATTAACCAAGTGGTTAATCACATCAATGCTCTGGTCAATAAGCCGACGGCTGAAGAAGAAGATAAGAAAGCACTCGAGAAGTTGCTTGAGTCTGACAATAAGCCAGCACATCAGAGCCGTCCGAAAAAGGATGCTGTCGTTGTTGAAGGTGTTGATAACCTAATGACCCACTTGGCTCGTTGTTGTCAGCCAATCCCAGGTGATGTGATCAAAGGTTACATTACTCAAGGGCGTGGTATCTCAGTACACCGCAGCGATTGTGAGCAGTTAAGTGAACTTAACCTACATGCCCCTGAACGTATCATCGATACGGTGTGGGGAGATGGTTTTGTAGGCTCGTATATCTTAACACTGCGTGTAGAGGCGCTAGAACGTACCGGCTTGTTGAAAGACATTACATCCCTGTTCTTGAACGAAAAAGTCAGTGTGACGACAATGAAGAGCCGTATTGACTATAAACGTCAGCTGTCGGTGATGGATTTCGATCTGGAAGTGACCAACATTGAAATTCTGAGTCGAGTGACAAGCCGAGTAGAACAGATCAAAGATGTTATGAGCGTAAAACGCCTAGGCTAGTTTTTACGTCGTACTTGGCCTTCTAACTGTGTTAACTGCACTATACTCGCTTCATCACATAGGCAAGCTATGCTCAGAAGTCTCGTAAGTTTGTTGCCTTGTTAGAAGAGCCAATTACTTAGTAAAACAAAGATAGTCGTCATTCCCTACAGTGAGGGACGAACGTGGATAGGGAATCTCGCCAAGCGATTTGAGATCCCCAACTCGCTCATTCTTCGCTCTTGAGGATGACCGAAAAAGTAGAAAGGTGAGTGGTTTTGGCTACTCACCTTTTTTAGTTTTAGAAGACGGTATAAATTTAAAAATCAAAGACAGTGAATAGGAATAAAACGATGAATCACCCGATTGAACAACTTGAACAGATCATGACTAAGCTGCGCGATCCTGAAGGTGGCTGTCCTTGGGATTTGAAACAAAATTTTGAAACAATTGTGCCGCATACTATCGAAGAGACGTATGAGGTGGTGGACGCGATTCACAACAAAGATTGGCCGAATCTACAAGAAGAGTTGGGCGACCTGTTGTTTCAGGTGATTTTCTACAGTCAGTTAGCAAAAGAGCAGGGCTTGTTTGAGTTCTCTGATGTGGTCGACGGTATCAATGAGAAGCTAACGCGCCGCCATCCGCATGTATTCTCTGATACAGAATTTGCGAACGATGAAGAAATTAATGCGAACTGGGAAGCTGAAAAAGCCAAAGAAAAAGCACAGGCAGGCAAAACTCAAGAAAGTATTCTAGACTCAATACCAAACTCTCTACCTGCACTTTCGCGTGCTACAAAAATTCAAAAGCAAGTCGCGAAATTTGGCTTTGATTGGGATTCTATTGGCCCAGTCGCCGATAAGGTTTTAGAGGAAGTTGATGAGGTGCTAGAAGAAGCGCTTCAAGTAACGCCAAACGAAGATTTAGTTGAAGAAGAACTGGGTGATTTGTTGTTTGCTACCGTCAATTTAGTGCGACATTTGGGTAAAAATCCAGAAACGGCTCTCAATAAAGCCAATCTGAAATTTTCACGCCGCTTTAAAGGTGTGGAACAAAAAGTTCGTCAGCAAGATAAAATTTTGACCGACTTTTCTCTACAACAGCTTGATTCCATATGGGATGAAGTCAAAGTGGCGGAGAAAAGATCATCAAAGCTTTTATCATGAATTGATTTGAAGCAAAAAATAAAAAATAGCAGTGTGATAGATTTCACGTTGTGGCGATAAGGGGCTTCTGGTATATTTTCATCCCGTCCAGAAGTAATCCATTTCCCTCATTCAACCAATTTCAGGTTAAACATGACGACAAATTACATTTTTGTTACTGGCGGGGTTGTATCCTCTCTAGGTAAAGGTATTGCAGCAGCATCTCTTGCGGCTATTTTAGAAG
>NZ_JBFRSN010000249.1:0-9761 GCF_041473595.1 Vibrio sp. 10N.222.46.A1 | reverse complement strand
GAGAAACATCGGTACTGCCTGTCGCGATATCACCCATAGTACTGGCTTCGCCGTACCGTGAACGTAATCAAATGCCTGAAGTTAACGCTGCTGAAATTGCATTGATTCCTCAACCAAATCAGATCGAACTCAAGCAAGGTAGCTTCGCGCTAAGCTGTGAATGCAAGGTTGAGGTTCAATCTCACCTTGCAGATAAAGCCGTCTCTTGGTTGCAGCAAGAGTTACTTTCTACCTTTGAAATATCTCTTTCGAATGAGCTTTCAACTGAACTTTCAAAAAACGAAAGCGGCGACATTCTATTTCGCAGCAATCCAACATTAGACGAAGCAGAATACAAACTCCGCATTACTGAACAACAAATAATTGTTGAATCAGGTAGCCAGTCTGGGTTTACACACGCCGTGGCAAGTCTGATTCAATTGGTTCAACAACTGGATGTCGAAAATTTTTCTATTCCATGCTGCAAAATCGCCGATCACCCTCGCTTTAAGTACCGAGGCATGATGTTGGATTGCGCGCGCCACTTCCATTCAGTAGAGCAAGTGAAGCGCTTAATCAATCAACTAGCGCACTACAAATTCAACGTTTTTCATTGGCACCTAACCGATGATGAAGGTTGGAGAATCGAGATCAAGAGCCTACCTCAGCTAACTGAAGTCGGCGCATGGCGCGGTCCTGATCATGCATTAGAACCGCAATACACCCACATTGCGGATAACTATGGCGGTTTCTACACGCAACAACAGGTTCGTGAAGTCATTGAATACGCAGAGCAGCGTAGCATCACGGTGATCCCAGAGATCGATATCCCGGGACACTGCCGCGCCGCAATAAAGTCACTGCCTGACATGCTAGTTGAGCAAGCAGACACCACACAATACAAGAGTATTCAGCACTACAACGACAACGTACTAAATCCAGGCTTGCCAGGTACTTATCAGTTCCTAGATGCCGTTATTGAAGAAGTTGCAGAGCTTTTCCCTAGCGAATTGATCCACATGGGCGCAGACGAAGTACCACCCGGTGTGTGGACCAACAGCCCTGCTGCTCAAGCTCTGATGAAAGAACATCAATATCAAGACAGCAAAGATTTACAAGGCCACCTATTCCGTTATGCCGAAAACAAACTCAAACAACTCGGTAAGCGCATGGTGGGCTGGGAAGAAGCACAGCACGGCGACAAGGTGAGCAAAGAGACCATCATCTATTCATGGCTCAGTGAAGAAGCTGCTATCAATTGCGCTCGCCAAGGCTTTGATGTGGTGCTGCAACCAGCACAGTTTACCTATCTCGACATGACCCAAGATTATGCACCGGAAGAACCGGGCGTAGATTGGGCTGCCGTTATCCCCTTAGAACAAGCTTATACCTACGAAGCCCTCGCTGAGATATCCGACACCGATCCAATTCGTAAGCGGATCCGCGGAATTCAGTGTGCTCTATGGTGTGAGATCGTTACCAATCAAAAGCGCATGGATTACATGGTATTTCCAAGAATTAGCGCTTTAGCTGAAGGATGTTGGACACATAAAAACAACCGAAACTGGCTAGATTACCTATCTCGCCTAAAGGGTCACCTGCCATTACTCGACAGACTCAATGTTGATTATCGCAACCCTTGGAAAGCTGAATAAAACGAAGCCAAAGCACACTCAAGTCGAGTGCTTGCTTCCCTGATTAAGGTGCTCAGTCAGATTCGACTCAGCATCATTATTTAAAAATTAGCTGCATAGATGCAGTTTGTTAAAAAGGAAATGACAATGAAATACGGCTATTTCGATAACGATAATCGCGAATACGTCATCACTCGCCCTGATGTACCAGCACCTTGGACCAACTACCTAGGTACTGAAAAGTTTTGTACCGTAATTTCGCACAATGCTGGCGGCTACTCGTTCTACAATTCTCCGGAATACAACCGTGTTACTAAATTCCGTCCAAACGGCACCTTCGACCGTCCAGGACACTATGTTTACCTGCGTGATGATGAGACGGGCGATTACTGGTCTATCTCTTGGCAGCCAGTGGCAAAGAACCTAGATGAAGCGAACTACGAAGTTCGTCACGGCCTGTCATACTCAAAATTCAAGTGTGAATACAGTGGTATTACAGCAACCAAAACGTTATTCGTTCCTAAGGGTGAAGATGCGGAAGTTTGGGACGTCGTGCTGAAAAACAACACTGACAAACCAAGAACCATCAGTACTTTCTCATTTGTTGAGTTCTCGTTCAGCCATATTCAATCGGATAACCAGAACCATCAGATGTCTTTGTACTCTGCGGGGACGTCTTACCAAGAAGGTGTTCTTGAATACGACCTGTACTACAACACTAACGACTTTGAAGGTTTCTACTACCTAGCTTCAACTTTCTCACCAGACAGCTACGACGGCCAACGTGATAACTTCCTTGGCATGTACCGTGATGAAGCGAACCCAATTGCCGTTGAGAACGGTAAATGTTCTAACAGCGCTCAAACCTGTTACAACCACTGTGGTTCTCTGCACAAGCAATTTACGATTCAGCCGGGTGAAGAAGTTCGCTTTGCTTATGTACTCGGTATCGGTAAAGGAAACGGCGAGCGCCTACGTGAAAAGTACCAAGACACAGCCAACGTCGATGCCGCTTTCCAAGGCATCAAAGATCACTGGGACGAGCGTTGCAACAAATTCCAAGTTAAGTCTCCAAACGAAGGCTTAGACACCATGATCAACACATGGACGCTATACCAAGCGGAAACCTGTGTTGTTTGGTCTCGCTTTGCATCCTTCATTGAAGTGGGTGGTCGTACTGGCCTTGGTTACCGTGATACTGCGCAAGACGCAATCTCAGTACCTCATGCCAACCCACAAATGACCAAGAAACGTATTATCGACCTGCTTCGCGGCCAAGTGAAAGCGGGCTATGGTCTACACTTGTTCGATCCAGACTGGTTCGATCCAGAAAAAGCAGACATTGAACCTTCAAAATCACCAACGGTTGTTCCAACACCGTCAGATGACGACAAGATCCACGGCATTGAAGACACCTGTTCTGATGATCACTTATGGATCGTTCCGACTATCATCAAGTATGTAATGGAAACCGGTGAACACGACTTCTTTGATGAAGTAATTCCATACGCAGACGGTGGCGAAGCGACCGTTTATGAACACATGAAAGCGGCACTGAACTTCTCTGCAGAATACGTGGGGCAAACCGGTATCTGTAAGGGTCTTCGTGCAGACTGGAATGACTGTTTAAACCTTGGTGGCGGTGAATCTTCAATGGTTTCATTCTTGCACTTCTGGGCTCTACAAGAATTCCTAGATCTTGCTAAGTTCCGTAATAACGATGCTGACGTTGCTAAATACACAGAAATGGCCGCGAACGTACGTGAAGCGTGTGAAACACACCTATGGGATGACGAAGGTGGCTGGTACATCCGTGGTCTAACAAAAAATGGCGACAAGATCGGTACCGCTCAACAAGCTGAAGGTCGTGTACACCTTGAGTCAAACACGCTAGCGGTTCTATCTGGCGCGGTTTCTCAAGAGCGTGGCGAGAAAGCGATGGACGCTGTTGATGAGAACCTATTCTCTGAATACGGCTTGCACCTAAATTCTCCTTCATTCGCAACACCAAACGATGATATCGGCTTTGTGACTCGCGTTTATCAAGGCGTAAAAGAGAATGGCGCAATCTTCTCTCACCCGAACCCATGGGCTTGGGTAGCAGAAGCGAAGCTAGGTCGTGGTGACCGTGCGATGAAGTTCTACGACGCACTGAACCCGTACAACCAAAACGACATGATTGAAACACGTTACGCAGAACCATACTCGTACGTGCAGTTCATCATGGGTAAAGATCATCAAGACCATGGTCGTGCAAACCACCCTTGGTTAACGGGTACCTCTGGTTGGGCTTACTTCGCGGTAACCAACTTTATTCTTGGTGTTCGCACAGGCTTTGAAGGATTAACAGTCGATCCTTGTATCCCGACTGATTGGCCGGAATTCGAGGTTACTCGTCAATGGCGTGGCGCGACTTACAACATCACAGTGCAAAACCCGAATGCAGTAAGCAAAGGGGTTACCTCTATCACTATCAACGGTGAGTCAGTTGAAGGTGCAATCCCAGTACAAGCAGAAGGCAGCGTGAACGATGTTGTCGTTGTTCTAGGCTAGTCACTTAATTTAACGAACAGCTCTTGCCTCAAGTCTTTATCGACTTGAGGCAATGAGACTAAAAGGATTTTCTAATGATTAAATTTGGTACAGGTGGCTGGCGCGCTTTCATTGGTGAAGAGTTCACCAGAGACAATGTTCGCCTTGTAGCGCAAGCGCTCGCTAACATCATCAATAATGAAGATGCAGCCAAGAATGGCTTCGTTATTGGCTATGACCGTCGCTTCCTTTCAGATAAAGCGGCATGCTGGTTTGCAGAAGTACTTGCGGCGAACAACATCAAAGTAAGCTTCATTGATAAGTTCGTTCCAACACCTATCGTGATGTTCCAAGCAAAAGAGATGGGATGTATTTACTCTGCGTGTATTACCGCTTCTCACAACCCAGCGGACTATAACGGCATAAAGATCTTCATTGAAGGTGGACGCGATGCTGACGAGATCATCACAGAGAAGATCGAACAGCAAATCGCAACACTGACCAACGAAGATGTTATACGAGTCGATTTTGAACAAGCGTTAAACGACAAAGAAATCGAGATCATCAACCCGATGAACGACTTTGTTGATTCAATCATCAACTTCATCGATATCGATTCGATTAAGAAAGCCAACCTGCGCGTACTGATTGATCCAATGTTTGGTGTTGCGAAAAATGCTCTGCAAACCGTACTGATCAACGGTCGCTGTGATGTCGACGTAATCAACGATGGTAAGAACCCAGATTTCGGGGGTCTAATGCCTTCTCCGAATGCCGCTACGCTCTATCGCTTGAAGCACTTGGTGGCAGCAGAAGGATATGACATTGGTATTGGTACTGATGGCGATGCCGACCGTTTAGGCATCATTGATGAGAAAGGTCACTTCATTCACCCTAACGAAGTGCTACTCCTACTTTACTACTACTTACTGGAATACAAAGGCTGGAAGGGCTCTGTTGTTCGTAACATCGCCACCACGCATCTACTCGACAAAGTAGCGGCAGATCATGGTGAGAAGAGCTTTGAGGTTCCTGTAGGCTTTAAGCATATCAGCTCTCAAATGGAAGCAGATGATTCACTGATTGGTGGTGAAAGTTCGGGAGGTTTAACCATTCGAGGTCATATCAAAGGTAAGGATGGCGTATTTGCTTCAAGCTTACTGGTTGAGATGATCAGTGTAACAGGTAAAAAATTATCTGAGTTACTTGATGAAATCTACTCTAAGTATGGCTATGCCTACACGGCAGAAGGAGATTGCCAGTTTAAGCCTTCAGAGAAAGAAGCGCTCTACACCAAGATTTACGTAGAGAAACAACTGCCTGAATTTGAATACGAAATTGAAAAAGTTAGCTATGAAGATGGTGCCAAGGTGTACTTCAAGAATGGCGGCTGGGTGATCGCTCGTTTCTCAGGAACAGAGCCGTTACTACGAATCTTCGCAGAAATGGAAGATAAAGACACTGCAGAACGTGTTCTTCAAAAAGTGAAAGACTTCCTCTCTCTATAGACTTATAGAGTGCAGCAGTTTTGAATGGGACTTAACAAACCACTGCCTTGTTAAAGCCTATAGGTGAAGAACTCTTGCCCAGTACTCTGTATCAAAGTGCTGGGCTTTTTTACGAATGCATTTTACTTTTCGGCAGAACGATACTTACTGCGTATCATTAAAACGCCAACACACCTTTGGTATCTACTTTGACGGTGACTGGCATACCAACACCTAGAGCCTCAGAAGACGTTGCTAACAGTTTCTGACCGTTAGCTTCAATCACATAGCGACAGTGGTCGCCCATAAATTGTTGTTCCAACACTGACAGGTTACTGTCGACATCATGACTCGCCACTATATGCTGTGGTCTTAGTAACAACGCACATTCCGCTCCCACTTCGATCTGAGTTTGTGCTTTCGCTTCTATCAGACCCAAGCTCGTTTCAAATTCATTATCTGAAATACGCTTTGCATTCAAGTAGCTACCACCACCTAAGAAATCAGCAACAAACTTACTCGATGGGTGGAAGTACAACTCAGATGCAGAACCATATTGCTCAATCACACCATGGTTCATTACCGCCATTTTATCTGAAAAAGCGAATGCTTCTTCACGGCTGTGCGTTACAAAAATAGCAGTAACACCCTGCTTTTTAAATATTTTACGAATCTGAGAGATCAACTCATGGCGAACTTGAGTATCAATATTTGAGAAGGGTTCATCCAATAACAATAAGTCCGGCTTGTACGCTAAAGAACGAGCAATCGCTACGCGCTGCTGTTGACCACCAGAAAGTTGATGTGGGTATCGGTCACCGAATTCATCTAAGTGAACTAGCTCCAACATCTCTTGAACTTTCTCTTTCTTTTGCTGTTCAGAAAGACCTTTGAGGCCAAAGCAGATATTCTGGTTTACCGTCAAGTGCGGAAACAGGGCGTAATCTTGAAAGATCATTCCGATGTTTCTCTGCTCAGGTGGTAACCAGTTGTCTCCATCGTCGATGGTTTGACAGTTCAAGCTCATGACGCCACTACTCAATGGAAGCAAGCCGGCAATCGCTTTCAGCAGCGTAGTCTTACCACAACCACTGGCACCAAGCAGACAAACAATTTCACCATGCTCAACTTCTAAAGAAAGAGATTCCAAAATAGTTTGGGACTCGTACTTACAAGTCAGATCTTTAATTGATAATGCACAACTCATTAGTGTTTCTGCTCCAAGGAACGGTTTACGATAATCAGAGGAATTAAGCCCACTAACACCAATAATACAGCAGGCATCGCCGCCAACTCTAGGTGCTCATCTGAGGCATAGTTATAAACATAAGTCGCCAATGTTTCGAAATTGAAAGGGCGTAGCAGTAATGCTGCATTTAACTCTTTCATTGATTCGATAAATACCAATAATCCGGCGATCAATGCGCCTCGTTTAATCAAAGGTAAATGAACATGACGTAACATCTGGTTGGTATTGCAGCCCATTGTTTTAGATGCCATATCCAATGAAGGAGAAACTTTACTCAAGCTACTTTCAATGCTGCCAATTGCAACCGCTGAAAAACGCACGACCATGGCAAAGATAAGTGCAAACATAGAACCAGAGAAGATCAAACCTGGTCCTGTCCATTCCATCACTTTTGCAATATCGTTGACTAAGTGATCCATAAACAAAACTGGGACCATCACACCAATGGCTAACACGGTGCCTGGAACGGCATAGCCCATGGAAGCGATACGCATATAAGCCTGATTTTTCTTACTTGGGCTAACACGTTGATTGAAGTTCACAATCAAAGCAATAACGACACCAATAATTGCAGCAACTACCGAAACATAAAGGCTATTAACGGCATACTCTCTAAATTCAGGGGTCCAGCTTTGAGCAAAATATTTGTAGGCATAAATCATTAACTGGGCAAGAGGGAACAAGAATGCGACACACACCAACCCCCAACACCAAAACAATGCTAACCACTTCTTCCAACCGGAAAGGTCGTAACGAAAATCTTCACGACTACTGAATTGATTCTGGAATAATTTCTGTTTGCGACGGCTATAGCGCTCTGAACTCAATAGTAGGATCACGATAATCAGCATAATCGCCGATATTTTCGCAGCAGCCGTTAAGCTTGAGTAACCTAACCAAGTATCGTAAACCGCAGTCGTTAAGGTATTGACTGCAAAGTAACTTACGGTACCAAAGTCACCAATGGTTTCCATTGCAACCAGTGATAGCCCGACCGCCATTGATGGACGAACAAGCGGCAAGGAAATACGACGAAAGCTTTCCCAAGGTGAACACTTTAACAACCGAGCGGATTGCAATAAGGAGACGTTTTGCTCCATAAAAGCCGCGCGGCATAGCAAATAAACATAGGGGTAGAGAACAAGTGACAGAACAATAATAGCTCCGAACAAGGTTCTAATGTCTGGGAACCAGTACTCTCCGGGCCCCCAACCTGTTAAATCTCGTAGCAGAATTTGAACAGGACCTGCAAAGTCGAACCAATCGGTAAAGATATACCCGACAATATAGCCTGGCATTGCTAATGGCAGCACTAACGCCCACTGTAAAACGCGCTCTCCTGGAACACGGCACATTGCCATAATCCAAGCTGACGGAATACCAAAAGCCAAAGACAGGAATAAGGTTCCTATGACTAAAACCACCGTATTATAAGTATAGGTGGGCATTACTGTGGACATAAGATGAGAAAATAGCTCATCAGTTTCTCCAACAGCAGTCGTAAAAATCGCTAAAATCGGTAAAACCAGCAATACAGCAATGATGCAGCTACTGGTGTTCCATAAATAATTCTTTTCTTTCATCGCCTAACTACAACGAGGCTTAATGAAACACAAATGCATTTGCAAATACATCTCATGTCCTTTTAATGGGGGGTTATTTATACCCATATACTGTAATGACTTCAAGGTGAGATGCTCATAACTCTGGGGATTAACGGGGAGCTTTGTATCAAAAAGTGATTTTCCAAAACAAAACAACCCCAAGTTACCGAAATGGCGACTTGAGGCTGTCATTTTACTTGGGCCGAAGCCTACAGTAAAAAATTATAGATCGAACTTAACTTCGTCTAGTAGCTTGATTGCAGCTGCGTGGTGGTCAGCAATCTGGTCTAGAGAAATTGTATCAGCTTTGAATTCACCCCAAGAAGCAACAAGCTCTGAAGGTTTAACATCAGCTTTAACTGGGTATTCGTAGTTCACTTCTGCGTACATGCCTTGCGCCACGTCACCAGATAGGAATTCCATTAGCTTAACCGCGTTCTCTTTATTTGGAGAGAATTTAGCCATTGCCATACCAGAGATATTTACGTGAGTACCAGTTGTCTCTTGGTTAGGGAAGTTAAGGTAAACAGCGTCAGCCCAAGCTTTTTGCTCTTTATCGTTAACCATCTTACCTAGGTAGTAGCTGTTACCAAGAGAAACGTCACATAGACCTTCTTTGATCGCTTTAACTTGTGCACGGTCATTACCTTGAGGCTTACGTGCTAGGTTTGCTTTTACGCCTTCTAGCCATTCTTTCGTTTCAGCTTCACCTTTGTGAGCAATCATCGAAGATACTAGAGAAACGTTGTATGGGTGCTTACCACTACGTGTACAGATTTTACCTTTGAATTCTGGCTTAGCTAGATCAGCGTAAGTGAAATCTTCACCTAGACGACCAACACGGTCACGAGAAGAGTATACGCTACGTGTACGAGTTGTTAGAGCGAACCACTCGTTAGCTGTGTCTTGGTACTGAGCTGGGATATTCTTTTCTAGAACATCACTTTCTACAGCTTGAACTAAACCTTTTTCAGTTAGCTCAGATAGACGGCTGATATCAACAGTTAATACCACATCTGCTGGGCTGTATTCGCCCTCTTGAGCTAGCTTCTCTGCTAAACCTTTCTTAGCAAACTTAACATTCACCTCGATGCCTGTCTCTTTTGTGAACTCATCAAACATAGGTTCAACAAGGAAAGGTTGACGGTAAGAGTATACGTTTACTTCTTCAGCAGCGATTGCAGCCGTTGGTGCGATTGCGCTACATGCTAGAGCTGAAAGAGTTAGCAATTTTTTCATTGGTAAAGTCCTTTATATCGAAATGATAATCTATATC
>NZ_JBFRSN010000248.1:0-3266 GCF_041473595.1 Vibrio sp. 10N.222.46.A1 | reverse complement strand
ATCTAAGTTGACATTTTATGCGGCATACGGAACAGGGCAAGCCTGTATATCTCCCTATGGGAAAGCAGCCTGTAAAGGTTGCCGATAGGTATGCAGGTAAAGGAGGTTAGAAAAAGCGAATGCTACTTTGTAATGAAGTAGATACAGGTTATATCTGGCGCGAAAGCGAGCTGACTTCTAACTGGTCTCCCGTTGCGAGATAGCTTGAAGAACTTTATTAAAGAAGAAAAACAAATGATGATTTCGAATAAAATCAGTGCGTCTTCTGACAGCGAACCGTGGTTTCTTATTCATTAAATGGCCATTGGGGCAGTTTTAAAGCTTTAAGTGTGTATCGCAAAGGTAATTTTGTTACTGGGTGCTTAACGAGGCCTTTGTGGAGGCTTGAGCCGTATGCAGTGAAAGTTGCACGTACGGTTCTGAGGAGGGAGGCATCTGGGAACAGGTGCCGCCTATCCGACAGAGGCGTTTTAGCGATAATCGCCGTTAACTGTAATTTCGTCATTTTTAGCCTGTATTCTGGAGTTAAAGTGCTCCTGGATAAGAGTAACTTGGCGTTCATGTAAAAACAGTGTGTTCAAATCTACACCCCTTTCAAGAGGGGCGTTTTTCATCGATAATTTAGGCTCTTAGCGAAAACAAATAGTAATCGGGAAGTATTCCAAAAAATGCCCCTGTATTTTCAATTTTTCACCACACAGCCAAGTTAAAAGATTTTCGCTTCTTAAGCTCAATAAGCCATGAACCAAAATATTTTTCGACCGACTTATCTTTCCATAAAATTGACCTTGCGGCATGGATAAATAGCGTTCTCAGTTCTTTATTTCCTCTTTTTGATATTCCAAGTAGCGTTAACTGGCTTTGTTGCGTAATTCAATGGAACTAAATCAAGAACCTACGATCTGATCAGCTACGTTCACTACTTCTCGTAGCTCTATGCCTAAACCTCTTTACAAAACAACCAACTGGAAGCAATACAACCAATCACTCATTAACCGTGGCTCTCTGACCTTTTGGATTGATGAAGAGGCGATTAGCGGGTGGGCGCAAAGCAAACAGAATAAGCGCGATAGGCCACGTCGATTCAGTGATTTAGCTATCACGACAGCACTCATGGTGAAACGCGTGTTTTCTATGCCACTGAGAGCGTTGCAAGGATTTATCAACTCGATATTTAGACTGGCCCATGTTCCATTAAGCTGTCCGCATTACACCTGCATCAGTCGTAGAGCAAAGCAAGTTGAGGTCTCATTTAAGACAAAAACGAAAGGAGCGATACAGCACCTAGCCATTGATGCGACTGGCCTAAAGGTTTATGGCGAAGGTGAATGGAAAGTCAAAAAACACGGGACAGATGGCAAGCGTAGAGTCTGGCGAAAGCTTCATATTGCCGTCGATACAAGCACTCATGTAATTATTGCAGCCGAGCTAAGTTTATCGACGGTTAGAGATGGGGAAGTACTCTCGAACTTACTGAAACAAACACGCCGAAGTATCCTTGAGGTGTCTGGTGATGGTACTTACGACACGAGAGCATGTCACGCTGCTATTAAGATTAAGCGAGCCGTTGCGCTTATTCCCCCAAGAGAAGGGGCTGCCTTCTTGGAGCGTGGTCATCCTCGAAATCTCGCAGTGGGTTGCCAGAAGTTATACGGCTCAAATAAGTATTGGAAAGAGCGGTATGGATACCACAAACGTTCACTCTCAGAAACAGCGATGTATCGAGTTAAACAGTTACTAGGAGGACGATTGAGCTTAAGAAATTACAATGCGCAGGTGGGTGAGACTTACGCGATGATAAAAGCGTTGAACAAGCTTACTGGGTTAGGTATGCCTAAAGCTTGTCGTATTGACTAAGAAACACACGAAACGAAGTAGCTCTATCTCTAAATTTAATTACGCAACAAAGCCTATCGGCATAGCCTGCAGGCTTTTGAATGGCGAGGAAGCCACGAGAATAATAGATATAGCCAGAGAGTTTTTCGTTACAGCTGGTACGCACAGATTTGAGTCGGTTGAAACTGTTATAGCTATAAAGCGTATAACAAAGCTCTACATTTAAAGTCTCATATGCACCGCAAGCATGGTGTCACGCTGAATCCTAAAAAGGACATCAAGCCACTACTTGCAGTTGCCAAGAAATCGCGTAAATACCAATGGTTGAAGTAATATGATTCAATCGCCTTCCAGCAATCTGTGCTTAATCTTCACCAAGGCTTTAATAACTTCTTTAATCCGAAGTTGAAAGCGAAGTTGAAACGCGACAGAGGCTCCTTCGGGGCGAGTCCAATACACGGCAGAGGGACTCGCCTAATACTTAGTGGGAGAATCTGCTAGTTCTATGCCAGAGGAAGACATAAGTCGTAATTGAGTGAGTGTTACCACCCAACCCTCAGATTTCTTCTTTTCGAATCAGGGCAGGTAAAGCTTTCTCTAAACTTGGGGCCAGTTCAATTAGCCCGCTTGGGGTTTTCCGACCTAGAATTAGGTTTAATTATGCCGAAAAGTTATGCAAAAAGGAGCGTATTATTTGCCTTTTGCCGTTGTAGAAGACTAAGAGCTATAAAGTTTATCACGTCTGACGTAGGCTAAGGTCGCCCTTTCACGAATTAAGGAGGGCGTTAAAGGGAGAGGTTCTAGGCGGGATCGGCGAAGTTAAGGTGAACACCGTAACAAACTGAGCATGTGTGAATGCCAAATCAAGTGATGTGTTCTGCTGGGGTTCTGAGCAAAATAGGAAAAAGAAAAAAACGACATATGAGATCGTTGATGGTTACTGTCATGGAAGCTGGCTGGGAGCAACTAATGAGAAAATAAAACACTGCTCTCAACGGATCTTGTGGGACTTCCCTTTCGATATCAACCTCTAATCCATCAAGTAACGAGCTTCAAACCTAAAGAACATGAGTACTGCTGAGGACATTTTTCTGTTGAGATGTAACCAGTTCCGCTATTGGCATGCAAGATTCCCAAATCGTCTACTAATTAGATGGAGGATGAATTTTTCGGGGAAATGTGTTCAAGACCCCAATCAGCTGTAAATCGTAGAACGATTAACAAGGATGCCGTGTTCGGCCAACGTATAACTTAGATTGGCAGAGCTCAAAGTCGTAGAGGCATACCAGCGAACACACCAAAGAAGGAGGTTAGGGCGAAGTTTTTCCATTTGAACTCAAAGTTGGCCAGAGGGCGGGATTCGTTAAAACTCTCTTCTGTACATACATTATTACTGCGCTTTTCTAAATTTTTCATTATAAATTATAAAT
>NZ_JBFRSN010000247.1:0-12012 GCF_041473595.1 Vibrio sp. 10N.222.46.A1 | reverse complement strand
CTTGGTTGATATTCGAGTTCTCGATCATTTCGTGGTGTCTTTTGAAGATGTGGTGTCGTTTGTGGAGCGTGGTTGGATATAGCCATTAGTGAAACATGTCTCTCATTTACGCCTATTCTGGCGTGAATGACTTCCTCATCATAATGCTATAAACTGTAAGCAATTAAATAAGGTTTCTACTATGTCTGAATCAAGCAAAGTCACATTAAGCGTTGAAGAGCTGATCAACCTAACCGCTCATGCTGCCACTCAAGAGCAGTTAAATGATACGCGTAAAGAACTCGATCAGAAGATCGAAGCGGTTCGTCATGAGCTTTCAGATAAAATCGACACAGTTCGTAATGAAGTGAGTTCCCTTAAAAATCTCATTATTGCAACAGCCTTCGCTATGATTGCGACGGTAGCCGGTGCCGCGTTTTGGGTTGGCAGTCATATCAACGTTTAATATTCAAATATGTTTTCTTAAATGCCTCTTATCCTAGAGGCATTTTTTTTGTCCGAACGCTTCAACGCTCGCGCTAAAAGAATTTGAGCCAAAGGCTCGACCGCAAGCGGTCGCCAATACCGCTCTCAGTACCACAGTACGCCCATTTGCTCTATGTTTGATTCTATTGCTTTTTCATGGTGTCACTTTGTGGGTTTGTGGCTGATAGGTGGCTTTTTATGATGAAACCATTACTTTACCTTTCTTTGCTATCGCCGTGTTTCGGTTGGGCTTTTTGCTTTGATGAGGCAGGGAGATTTTATAATGTCGATCCACAGCTTTTAAAATCCATTGCAACGGGGCTTTGTTGCGTAATTCAATGGAACTAAATCAAGAACCTACGATCTGATCAGCTACCACCACTCTCTCTCGTAGCCTTATGCCTAAACCTTGTTACAAAACAACCAACTGGAAGCAATACAACCAATAGCTCATTAACCGTGGTTCTCTGACCTTCTGGATCGATGAAGAAGCAATAAGTGGGTGGGCGCAAAGCAAACAGAATAAGCGCGGGAGGCCACGTCGGTTCAGTGATTTAGCTATTACGACAGCACTCATGGTGAAACGAGTTTTTTCTATGCCACTGAGAGCGCTGCAAGGATTTATCGACTCGATATTTAGGTTAGCCCATGTGCCGTTAAGTTGTCCGCATTACACCTGCATCAGTCGTAGAGCCAAGCAAGTTGAGGTCTCATTTAAGACTAAAGCGAGAGGAGCGATACAACACCTAGCCATTGATGCAACTGGCCTTAAGGTTTATGGCGAAGGTGAATGGAAAGTCAAAAAACACGGGACGGATGGCAAGCGGAGAGTCTGGCGAAAGCTGCATATTGCAGTTGATACAAGCACTCATGAGATCATTGCCGCCGAGCTAAGTTTATCAACGGTTACAGATGGTGAAGTACTCCCGAACCTACTGAAACAAACACGTCGAAGCATCCTTGAGGTGTCTGGTGATGGCGCTTACGACACGAGAGCGTGTCGCGCTGCTATTAAGATGAAGCGAGCCGTTGCGCTTATTCCCCCAAGAGAAGGGGCAGCCTTCTGGGAGCGTGGTCATCCTCGAAATCTCGCCGTGGGTTGCCAGAAATTATACGGCTCAAATAAGTATTGGAAAGAGCGGTATGGATACTACAAACGTTCATTGTCAGAAACAGCGATGTATCGAGTTAAACAGTTGCTAGGAGGACGATTGAGCTTAAGAAATTACAATGCCCAGGTGGGTGAAACTTACGCGATGATAAAAGCGTTGAACAAGCTTACTGGCTTAGGTATGCCTGAAACTTGTCGTATTGATTAAGAAATACGCGAAACGGGGTTGTTCTATCTTTAAATTTAATTACGCAACAAAGCCGTTTATTAGTTAAAACTACTGAAACCCAAAATCGCCGAACGTTAACTGTCTCATTAAGCAATTTGTTAGCGGCTGATTCTGGGATATTAGACCAGCCAACCCATACGTGAGCCTTGGGTTGAAAATATCGTCATTATACATGTTAGTTGGCTTGAGTTTGAATTTTACCGTCGAAGGTTCATCTGGATCCTATGCTTGACTGTTCTATATAAACTAAGAAAGGTAGCTAACTCTTGCTTGGGTATAGTTATTTTAAATAATTTATCTATTAATAATTTAAGGTATTACCTCCTGTCTGAGAATATTTTTACTGACAGGGAGCATGGCTAGCTCCAACAATTAAGGTTAAATCAATGCGATAAGTGGGTATAAAAGGAATTTCGATAATGGCCAAGAAAAATATTTTAATGGTTACCATCTAAAGCATAACCCTCTATTAACGCAAAGATTAGGATAACGCAAAGATTAGGATGGTTAGCTATTGGATTATATTGTTTAGCGACTGCTGTGTCATCCGTTTGGGTTAACTATTCATTCTCGACTTTTAATTCAGAGGCATTAATATTTTTTACTGTATTGGTTGCTCAGCTTTCATTCTTTACATTAGCGAAAGAAAATTCAGTTCTCAACTTTAAAATGAAATGAACTAACGCGAGGTAGCAAACATGATTTCTGAACCATCTCAAAAATATACACCAGCATCTATTGTATCTAATCCGGAACGAGTATGGCCTAGCAAGCGACTTGAATCAGCACCTCGTTGGTGCTCAACCGACCTACGGGATGGAAATCAGGCCCTAGCTAACCCTATGGATCACGATAGAAAACTTATGTATTTCGACCATCTTGTGCAATGTGGTTTCAAAGAAATCGAAGTCGCGTTTCCTTCTGCGTCAGATGCTGAGTTTCAATTCGTCCGTAAGCTAATAGAAAAGGACCACATACCTGATGATGTTTGGGTTCAAGTAATTACTCAGGCACGTCCGGATCTGATTCGAATGACGATGGATTCTTTGAGAGGAGCAAAACAGGCAATTGTTCATGTCTACAATGCCACCGCTCCCGTATTTAGGGATGTGGTTTTTCGAAATTCAAAAGAAAAAACCATTCATCTTGCTTTAGACGCTGTTGAATTGATTAAGCAGTTATGTGAGGAACAACCGGAAACTACATGGTGTTTGGAATACTCTCCGGAAACCTTTTGCTTTACAGAGCTTGAATTTGCCTTAGAGATCTGTGAAGCAGTAAAAGACTTATGGTGCCCTAATGAATCCAGACAATTAATACTAAACCTACCGACTACGGTTGAAGTCAACACTCCGAACGTGTTTGCCGACCAGATCGAACTATTCATTAGAAATTTTAGCGATCTCAATAATGTAACTATCAGTATCCACCCACACAATGACCGCGGTACTGGCGTTGCTACTGCTGAACTTGGTGTTCTTGGTGGCGCTCAGAGAATTGAAGGCTGTTTGTTCGGCAATGGTGAAAGAACAGGGAATGTTGATTTAGTAACACTGGCCATGAACCTATATAGCCAAGGTGTTAACCCAAACATTAAGTTTGAAAATATCAAGAAAACCGTGGAAGTAGCTGAATATTGTAATCGAATTCCGGTACATCCTAGGCACCCATATGCGGGTGAGTTGGTCTTTACGGCATTTTCAGGTTCACATCAGGATGCCATTAAAAAAGGGTTTGCAAAGCGGTTTGAAACGGGGCAAGTCACTTGGGATGTCCCATATCTACCAATTGATCCCATTGATATTGGTTGTGCTTATGAAGAGGTAATTCGGGTAAATAACCAATCAGGTAAAAGTGGTGCAGCTTGGCTCATAGAGCAGAACCACGGATTGAGGCTTCCTAGGTTACTACAAATCGACTTCAGCGAAAAGGTTAAATCATTTACTAACCACTCAGGTTGCGAAATGAACCTGAATGAAATTTGGCGGCTATTCCGAGAGTCATATGGCGTTTTAGATAAACCAGATCTTCAACTGATAGATTATGAAAGCAAGTCTGAATCGGGTGAGCTATGCATCAGTTCAACTTTAAATCACAAGGGGCGCAGAGTTGATGTTGAAGGGCTTGGTTCTGGAATCATGAGTGCTTTGGTTAATGGCATAAAACAAGCCTTCGATATCGATATAAATATCAAAGATTATTCTGAGCATACGCTGGGGCTTAGTACTGAAAGTAGAGCCGTCACTTACGTTGAGATCCAATCCAATTTACAGCTGAGTTACTTTGGCGTCTCAATTAATAGTGACTCATTAAAAGCTCTTCTGCAGGCTACTCTAAATGCGGTTTCTTCATTTTTGGATCAGGACGAATCCTTTAATCGGCTCGACTAAGCAAGGCCTTCTTTTTAATACACACTGAGTTTGGAAATTATGGAAAAAATCTTAAATATCCCTTCAGAGAATTGGACTAGCCCAACTAGTTTTGACCCTGGCATCGAACAGATCATTATCGAAGACACCCTAGATACTGAAAAGAAAACTGGGATAAGAACTCGCTTTGTTCGCTTTAACCCTGATGCTGGGACCAAGGAAGTATTTCTTCATGATTACCATGAAGAGGTATATCTGGTTTCGGGTGACCAAATTCTTCTCGATAAAGACACCTTAGAATTAAAGCATAAATACACAGCAGGTGAATACTTTATAAGACCAGCAGGTACTCATCATGGACCGTTCAAAAGCTACGACGGGTGTGTCCTTCTAGAAATTCACTATTACTAAACAAATAAACTAACAAGGCAGTTGAAAGGGAACATAAAATGGCTTATCAATCACACGCAAATTCATGGGAACAACGAGCGACAATCCGGACAAGACCAAGACGCATTATTGAGGATGATGAACTTTCATTTTACCCAAAGGAAAGACAGCCATTGTGCTTTGATCCGGTAATTGAGAAGTTGGGTTTAGAGGTACAAAATACGATTTTGCTTCAAAGCCTATACAAATATATCAATGATATTGTAATTTTTGAGACTGAAATTGTTAACAAAACGGCACTAGATATTGCTAAAGGTCGTTTTCCTTTTGAGTTTTCATTCGAGGCTAGATATGACGCAATGTCAGTTGTTATTGATGAAGACTACCACGCATTTGTTGCAATGGATTTCCAGAATAAGATGGAACAACAAACTGGTTCAAAGCCCTTTCAGGTATTTAATGAAATTGAGCTTAGTCGAGCAATCCCGAAAGCAATCGCCTCATTAGATGACGCTAACCATAAAGCCGGCGTTGAACTGATTGCTGTGGCCATCTCTGAGAACACTGTAACTTCTGACGTTGCTGCTTTTGCTAGTGACGACAGTGTTAAGCGCTCAATTAAGGGTCTTATGGCAGATCATCTTGCAGACGAAGGTCGCCACTCAAAGTTTTGGACAGAGCTAGTCAAGATTTACTGGGCCGAGATTGATGAATCATCTCGATTGGCTATTGGGTCTGCATTGCCAAAATTTCTTGAAGAATATCTTACAAATGATATCCAGAAAGAATTTGATACAGCGTTGATCAACCAACTATCCCTTCCAGGTGTCGTTAAAGCTAAAGTACTTGAAAACCTTGTTGGTGGGTACCCTATTACTGGACAGCACCCTATGGTTGCAAATATCCGCCGATTCCTAATTGCGTCAGGCATTTTTGAGCACGCACCGACCCGAAATCTTCTTGCCCAATATTCATAGATCATGGAAAGACAATGAAACTTTATTCTATTGCACTTGATAGCAAGTGTCCTTGCTCGCATGAACTAGCCAATCTTATTTACGAGCTTGGTCATAATATTATTTCATCAAAACCCGACGAAACTGTTTCTGAAACTGAAGACTCAATGAAGGTCGATTTCACTCTTAAGCGTTACCATCCTGATGACATCGATTTAGGTTCAAGGTCGTCAGTGTATATTAGCGTGGCTCATGAGAGTGATAATGAACAATACATTGTTTCTACATTAGCACCATTTGACGGGCAGTTGGTGCTAATTACTAAGTCAGTCATAAAGAACGGATTCACACATAATGGGGCAGATATTCACAAAGAAATTTGTACAGTTGTAGAACAGTGTGTTTCTTTGACGCTCACACGCTTGTCACAAGGTTTAACCAAAGATAACACAATTCCTAGTGATGAATTAGTGCACTATTCAGAGGTTGACCTTCATGAATTAAAATTTTGGCACAAGTCTAATGAGACGATCGAGAACGGAAAGTATTATCAAGGTTTATACGAAGCTTATGAAAATACGGTTATGTTGTTCCCCCAAAAGGCAGCGGTCAAATTTGGTGATACCTCGATCTCTTACAAAGAGCTGGAAGGTAAGGTTGAAAGATATGCGTCAAATATTCAAAATCTCCTGTATTCAGGTAGTTGTGCAGAACAACAAGTCATAGCAATCGCATTACCAAAGTCCATCGAATTATATGCAACGATTCTGGCAGTGTTAAAACTAAATGCTTGTTATGTGCCCATCGACCCCGAGTACCCAGAAGACCGAATTAAGAACATATTGAAAGGCTCTAAACCTCAATTATTAATTGGAGCGTTAAATTTTGAGACAGAAACGCGAGCTACTTCAATAGATGCCCTAGAGCAAAATATTGATATCGGAACAACAGCGACGTCGTTTAAATACGAAGAAAACACAAGTCAAAATGCTGTGATGATCTATACGTCAGGTTCAACGGGTGTTCCAAAAGGCGTGCAACTCACTCATCAGAATGTGGCTCATTTCTGTCACTGGTATATCACAGAAACGAATCTATCATATGATTCTCGTTGTCTTCAGTTCACAACAGTTTCCTTCGACGCATCTCTATTAGATATCTTCCCTACATTTACAACTGGGGGGACACTTATTGTACCTTCATCAGAGCAGCGACATGACTTCGAACAACTAAACAATTTAATCTTAGAAGAGTCAGTCACACACTGTTTCATACCACCAGCAATGTTATCGGCAATGCCGCAGTGTTCATGGCCATCTATGGAATACATCATCACCGGTGGCGATGTCTGTGACAGTGCAGCGATCGATCATTGGTCCGGACAGTCAAATTTGGTCAATATATATGGGCCTACTGAATGTACTGTGCTGGCTACCTTTAAACGACTAGATCAAGGCTGCAATAACAAAGTCATTGGACAGCCAATCAATAATACTCAGGTTTACCTGATTAATGAAAAAGGCGATCCTTGCCAGACTCTGGAGCAAGGTGAGCTGTATATAGCAGGGAAAGGAGTTGGGCCTGGGTATGTACGAGATATTATTCAAACTAATGAACGATTTGCCCCGATTGAATCGAACTCAAAAGCAGGCAAAACGTATCGCACGGGTGATATTTGCTTTTGGGACAATAATGGTGAAATTAACTTTATTGGTCGTCGGGACAATCAGCTTAAAATTCGAGGATTTCGAGTTGAGCTTGGTGAGATAGAAAACACGATTCTTCGATTAGACCTTTACACTGGGTGTGTAGTTATAGCCGACGATAAAAAACAGATCAGAGCTTTTGTTAAAGGTCCGAAATCTAATGTTTCTACCGACCAATTACGTGTTGAGTTGGGCGAATGCTTACCAGATTATATGATGCCAGTATTAATCAAAGAGCTCCAAGAATTTCCTTACACGGTCAACGGTAAAGTTGACCGTAAAAAACTTGCAGAATTCAAAGTGCGTTCGGTTGGTACCACCAAAGATGAAGTTTGGACTAAATTACAAACGGAATTGAGAGAAATATGGGCTGAATCACTCGACGTTGACCCTGAGGACTTATCTCTGAATTCATCGTTTTTTGATATGGGAGGTCATTCATTACTTGTATCAAAAATGCTCCTCACGGTAAGGAATACCTACGAAGGAAGCTTTACATTAGCTCGCTTCATGGAAAAACCAACGATCGAAGCACTAAGCAAACTTTTAACGTCGGACCACCTCACGAAAGGGGCGCAGATTTCAGACCGAATATATGCAGATTTGGTACTGGATCAAAAAATCGCCCCCTTTACTGAAGAGAATCTTAACGCATTTAATCCCCGTGCAGTTTTATTAACAGGGGCTACAGGATTTTTAGGTGTTCATATTTTGGAGCAATTGGTTCAAAAGACTGATGCGATTATCTATTGCCACATCCGAGCAAGCTCTCAAGAATATGCACTCAAGAAACTGGCTGAAAATTATAGAAAATTCGGGGTCAATGACTTTAATCAGAACCCTCGAATCAAAGTGGTATGTGGTGATCTAGCTGCCCCGCAGCTAGGTCTAACTGACAGCGACTACCAAATGCTATGCGGAAATGTTGATGTCATTTATCACAACGGTGCGCAAGTGAATCATATCTATGATTACACTTATCTTTACAATGCTAATGTTCGCTCGACCATCGATCTACTACGTATGGCTTGCACTGGTCAGCAGAAGCAAGTGGTCTATGTCTCAACATTAAGTGCTGCAAGTAATCTAAATGAACAAGGACACATTGTGGAAGAGGGGCCAGCAGGGCAGCTACCGGCTTTCGTAAACAATGGATATAACCTCACCAAATGGGTTTCTGAACAATTGGTTTGGCAAGCTTATGAACGAGGCGTCCCAATAACACTTGTTCGACCAGGGAACATTACTGGGCATTCTCAAACTGGCCATTGTTTCCCTGACCAGAATCGAATTTTGTTGCTATTAAAGGGGGCTGCACAAATGGGGGTCGCCCCAAATTGGGATTTACAGTTCGATCTGTGCCCCGTCGACTTTATCGCCCAAGGTCTTGTGGAAGGTTCATTAGATAAAGTTAAACATACACCTGTTCTTCACTTTCATAACCCGAAACCACTAACTTGGAAACAATATGTGGGTCGGCTAAATCATCATGGGATACCAATTAAATTTATATCGGATGATCAGTGGAGAAGCATGCTGCTAACACTAGATGAATCAAATGCTTTATATCAAGTAGTGTCATTTTATCTCGATGAAAATTCAGAGGATATTGGTGACATCTCAAATATAGATTATAAAAAAACCTTAAACCGTTTAAATCAATCTGGATTGGATTATCCGGAAAAAGACAACAAGTTGATTGACGCCAATTTAGGGTATCTCATTTCAAGCGGATTTATTGCAGAAACTGTAAACATCAAATCAGTAACTTCATAAACCCAAGTAACCTGTAATTTTCAGATATTTTTCAGTTTTAATACCTTAAGGATATATAGATGAATTATTCAGAAAAACGCTCAACACTAATTAATGTTCCAAATACAAAGACCATTAGTACCCCCGTTACTATTAAAGCATCGGCTGCTGAGGTTTGGTCAATTGTGGGAGATTTCTCAGGCTTCCATAAATTTGTTGATGGATTAGAACGAATTGAAATGACTGGCGAAGGGGCACGTTCCGTTCGTAAAAAGTTATTTGAAGATGGGCATGTCGTTATAGAGCAGCTCAATCACCGTGATGAACAAAGTATGCTAATGGACTGGAGCTTGATTTACACAAATATGGATATTGGAAATCTATGGTCATCAATGCGTGTTAATCAGATCGATAATGACCACTGTGAAGCTATCTGGGATATTGCCGGTGAACCTTACAATAACGAAACCAACCAAACTGATTTTGAATCGTTTGTCGAAGGCTTTGCCCGAAGCTGTTTGAATAACGTTAAAGAAATCGCTGAATCCACGAAAGCAGCATAACAAAAGCCAAAAATAAAAACCAGATGGGTTCTATACCCGTCTGGTAGGGAGAAAACATGGAAAATACTATATGTCATCGACACTTCTATCCTGCCATTCCTCAAACAAAAACCTTAAGAATGGAAAAGAAGATTGAGGCTCCAGCCGGTGTTGTCTGGAGTGTTGTAGGAAACTTTTCAAGATTTGACCGATTCACTGATGGGCTAAATAAATGCCAGATGATAGGTGAAGGATTAGGTCAGGTTAGGGTTAAGACATTCGATTCGGGTGATTATGTTGTTGACCAAATCTCGTTTAGAGATAACTCCAACATGAAAATGCACTTCAATATAATTTCCACTTCTCTGAACCTCAGAAACCTTTGGGAGCTCATGAGAGTTGAAGAGCTTACTGATTCGTGTTGCAAGGTAGTGTGGGAAATGGCAGGAGAGCCAAAAACAGGGGCTCAACAGGAACTGGAAGTATTTTTATCGGACTTTGCTAATGCTGCGTTAGCTAATGTCGAAAGCATTTGCAGTGAAAGGTTAAATGAGGTCAGTTCATGAGCACTTTATGGTTTTTAGCTGCCATTGGGGTGCCTTGTATTTGGGGTATCTATGTTGCTGATATGACCAGTAACCTTCTAGCTCTGAAAGTTGAGCCGAGTGACATTGCCACAGAGCATTTTTCACTTATGAGTCAAACTCCTTTGGCACAGGAAACCCAAATTAAAGTTCATCTAGATAATGAAGTGCTTTGTGATAAAGCAAATGGCGAAAAATCAATACTGGAGTTGGCCGAAGATGCTGGTGCTTACATCAACTCAGTATGTAGGAATGGTTTATGCGGCGCATGTGTGGTTAGGGTGGAAGGGAATACTCGAGGAGGATGTACCGACGTATTAGAAACGCATAGTATCGAGAAAGGGATAAGGCTCGCTTGTTGCACTTATCCAATTGATGATTGTTCTGTGTTCAGTGATACGTCACTTTCTTGAACCAGACTTGGGAAGGCAACGAATGAGTTTGGTGAAATGCTAGTACGCTTCTTAAACATTGTGCTGAAAGCACTGTGGCTATCGTAACCAACTGCTACTGCTGCATCCGTAACAGAATAGCCACTAGCCAGTAACTCCATACTTTTAAGTATCCTAAAATGTCTGAGCCATTCTCCAAAGCTCAAACCAGTCTCTAAGTGGAATTTACGGGAAATAGTTCGTGCCGACACATTCAGTGAGAGCGCAACATCGGCTAGTTCCCAGGGGCGCTCTAAATGAGCGGTCACACGTTTACAGAAAGATTTAAGTTCTTTCGATGAAGGCATGGGTACATTAAAGTCTGTGAGGTGAATTAAGCGCAACTCATCAAGAATAAGTTCGTTGATACGTTCTTCGCGTGAACCTGTTGTAAGATTATCAGAGAAATCAGAAGCTGCATTAATCAGCTCTCTAAGCAGCGGGTTAACTTGAAATATACCTAACTCATTACCAAGATCAGCACGTGCTAAGGGATCTATGAAAAGAGTTCGTACTTCAACTCGGCCTACCGCGACTAAGCTGTGAGGTACCCCTGCTGGAATCAGCAGGCCCCGAGATGGAGGAATGACCCAACAATTATCTTTGGCATAGACTCGAATTGCCCCTTCCAGTATGTGTAAAACCTGAATAACCTGATGGTCATGAACAGGCTCTTTAATACCGTTTTGGTAGGTGTACTTAATAGCCCGAATTGGTTTTTTGGGTCTGTCAGTTTGGTAAAACATACTTAATTCAATCAGAAAATAAAATTCATCTTAAAAAAGGGTTATTGATACGCAAGATGTTTTATATTCACTTTTGCTATAACTAAATCAAAGTGATGGAATGTTCAAATCTATGAAATGCACGCCCATATTTCCATTTATTACTGCTGTCGAAACGTTAGAATTCGATGGCATTCCTATTGTTTGTCTTAAATGTCATTTTGACCCTATCTATTATTCGGATACCTTAGCAGTAAAACTGTTAGGGAGGGACTTATACAAGAAAATATCAGGCTCAGTACATAATAGAAAGGCAGAATTTTTGGCTGGTAGGGGACTGGCCATTTCAATATTAAAGCAGCTCGAACATACGAATACGATAGTTGGTATTGGTAATCAAAGAGCACCTGTATGGCCTGAAAGTGTAAAAGGGTCCATAAGCCATGCCGACCAAGTAGCAGTTTGCGCTATTTGTAGAGACAGTTTGTATAAACGAATAGGCATTGATATCGAATCGCTGAATGCTGAAGTTTCGGAAAGCTTGAAACAATCAATTATAAGCCCGCCCGAAATAAATCTATTAAATAAATGTGGTTTTGTTAAGTCAACTGCATTCTCTTTAGCTTTCTCGGCCAAAGAGAGCCTATTTAAAGCCATCTTTCCTGAAGTTAATTACTATTTTGATTTTGATTCAGCAACTCTTACCTATATAAATACAAATGAAAAAACACTTAAAATATCTTTAAATG
>NZ_JBFRSN010000246.1:0-12900 GCF_041473595.1 Vibrio sp. 10N.222.46.A1 | reverse complement strand
ATTTGTGTATGGACAACTATTCGCTCGTTCCTCACGAAAGTTGTCCATACACAAATCTAGGTTTAGAAACCTTCAATATATGATCTGAGGGAGATCTTTTAATCTCGTTGTATATTGGGGCGACAAAAAGTACGGTTCATCAGCCACTTCTGAGTGGCTTTGTTTCCGTAATCAACCCACTTTGTCTTTTGATGTCATTAGGCGACTCGATAGCTCTCGGTCATACCAAGCTGCATAAATCGATTTAATATTGATGCCGCTTGCATCATTTCCTGTTGTTGATTGTTAAAGTCTCTACTGTGTAATTTGGGGCCAATAATTGTTTTGTAACGCTACATTGCATTATCTGAGACATTCCGTTTTCCATACTGCTTTGTCTTTTGCCTGCGCGTGGGACTTAATGCAGAGTACACCACCAAATTGCTCACCCTTTTAGGGTTATGAGCGTCGTCAGCATACAGATTTTCTTTGGGAGGAATCGCTATGTCAGTTTCTGGAAATTCGCTCGCTAATGCGTCATAGACGTCATCGGTATCGTATATTTTATCTGCTGAAATATGGCCAACTTCCACATCAACTTGCCCACACAATTCTTCGACAACCTGAAAATGGTTCTATCGCAAACTTTGAAGCTTTAGGTTAGGATTTGTTCAATTTCCACTCAACACTCTGAATCGTCATGTTTAAAGGCTGCCACTTTCCCTCTGAAGTTATTCTCGAAACCGTACACTATCTCTATCTGGCAGGGTAGTTGTCACTGTTAGAATTTAACCAGTTTGGGCGATAAAGAGTAATTGTGTCTCGTATCTCAGTAGAAAGAAAAGAAGCTATTACCTCCATATTCGATGTCAGTTAAAGAAGTGTCAGAAGACGAAGGAATTAGCACTGCGCCCCTGTATCATTGGCGCCAGCAACTCAGACATTCAGGAGCCGCCGTCCCAAATACCAACACTTCATCAGAGCAGTGGTCTGCTCAAACTAAACTTGCCATTATCGCTAAAACCTACTCAATGACAGAAAGTGAACTCAACCAATATGATCGTGAAAAAGGTCTTTTTCCAGAACAAATCCAAAGCTGGCGCCGCGAATGTATGCAAGGGTTTAAGTCGAGTAAAGAGCGGGAAGCTGAAGCAAAGAAGCAGGCTAAAGCTGACAAACTTGAAATCAAAGAGTTGAAGAAAGATTTACGACTCAAAGAAAAAGCACTCGCTGAAACGGCCGCCCTCTTGGTACTAAGAAAAAAGCTGAGAGCCTTTTACGGGGAAGAGCCAGAGGACGACTAACCTCAACCGATGAAAGGCAGACCATAGTGACGATTATCCTTGAAGCGAAGCAATGCGGATGCCGTTTAGAGCCAGCTTGCCATGAAGTTCAAATTGACTTGAGAACGTATCGTCGCTGGTATCAGCAAGGTGAAGTCCAAGCTGACAAAAGGCCATATGCATCAGACCAGAGCCTGCTAACAAGCTGTCGCAGGAAGAGCGTGAGGTGTGTAACCGCTCTGAGTTCGCAAGCTTGCTTCCAACTCAAATCGTCCTGACACTGCTTGAGAGAGGTGAGTATATCGCCTCTGAGTCGATCTACTATTGAGTGCTGAGTACGCAGGGGCAACTTCACAAACGAGGTCGTCAGCGGAGCAGACAGAAGCAAACGAAGCCAACCAGTTACACAGCGACGGACTCGAACCAATTTTATGCATTGGATATCAATCACTTACCTTCAAGGGTTCGAGGCCAACACTATTACCTGTATGTCATTGAGGATATCTACAGTCGAAAAATTGTTGGTTATGAAGTGTATGAGCATGAATGCGGTGAGCTGGCGTCACAACTTCTGCAACGAACGTTGATGCGAGAGCAATGCTTCAATCAAGCACTGGTTCTTCACTCAGATAATGGTGCACCGATGAAGTCGCTGACGTTTAAAGCAAAAATGGAAGAGTTAGGTATTACCTCATCGTATAGCCGGCCAAGAGTCAGTGATGATAACCCGTATGTCGAGTCATTGTTCCGTACAGGAAAGTACATGCCAAGCTGGCCAGCAAAGGGCTTTGAAACAATCGATAGTAGTCGAAGTTGGGTTGAAGCCTTCGTACGCTGGTACAACACCGAGCATAAGCAGAGTAAGCTAAATTACGTCACGTCACGCCTTCAGAGCGTCACAATGGAAAAGATAAAGATATCTTGAAGCGTCGTGTAGAGGTATTGCTAGCAGCAAAACAGCGAAAGCTTGAGCGGTGGTCTGGTGATATCAGGAACTGTGCGCCTGTTGGTGACATTCACCTAAATCCAGAAAGAGAAGCTGCTTAATAAGCAAGAAAATGATGACAACTACCTTGAAAAACACCGGAATCCCAAGGCTATAATTTTGTAGATTATCAATATGGAATTTCGTTTACACCCGATTTCAGATAATAAGTGCGACAATCCCCTTTAAATTGAAGATTAGACAAAATTCAATCCTAGAAACTCACTCTAACTTTTACCAATCAATCAAGCTCATCTAAGCGGATAGAGCCCTTTCCTTATGTTTGGTGTTGTACTACAACTAGTGGATATACATTTATATTAATTAGGTTCTAGTTTGTTCGTCCTTTTACTGGTTTCGTAAGAATTCGTGTCGTCAATCGTTGATTTGGAGTATGTATGACTGGGAAGCCTCGGGCCATAAAGCTATCTTTAAGTATATTAATATTGTCACTCAGTGCAACAATAGCGTGTTGGTCTATGGCACGAAATTATGTTGAACGCAATGCTGAAAGCCGTTTTACTAATTATACCCAAGACGTTAAAGCGTTGATTCAAAATCGCATGTTGAATTATCAACAGGCCCTCTCAGGGGGCGTTGCTCTATTTGCTGCTTCTGAACAGGTCAATCGTGAGGAGTGGGCGAATTATATCGCTAAGTTAAATCTTGGCTTGCATTATCCTGGTATACAGGGGATTGGTGTTTCAATTCCTATTTCGGCGCGAGATAAAGAGGCGCATGTGCAGCAAGTTCGGGCGGAAGGTTTTCCTCAGTATGAGATTAAACCTAAGGGGGCGCGAGATGAATACACGGCCATTATCTATTTGGAGCCTTTTGATGCTCGCAACCGGCAGGCATTTGGCTTTGACATGTATTCTGAAGCCGTTCGGCGTCAGGCTATGTCTACGGCAAGAGATACAGGAAGAGCTGCTTTATCCGGTAGGGTTGAGTTAGTTCAGGAGATTACTGAGGATAAACAAGCTGGTTTTTTGCTTTATTTACCTATCTACAAAACGCTTTATTCCCCTGATACAGTTGAAGAGCGAAGGGAGGCCTTTGTTGGTTATGTTTACAGCCCATTCCGCGCAAGAGATCTCATGCAAGGTATCCTTCAATCTAACGTCTCAACGGTAAGCTTTCGGTTATATGATGGCGCAGAAGACACCCCTAATAGTTTGCTGTATGACGGGAATAGCGCCTTAAGTATTGTGGACGAGCAATTCATATCGACATTTCGACGCTCGGAGGTGATTAATGTTGCAGGTCGAGATTGGACGATCATCTATACTTCTACCCCCGTGTTTGAAGCCGGTCTCGATTTTTCGCTGCCTCGTATTGTTGCTGGAACTGGGGGGCTCTTAAGTATTCTGTTTTTTTTCCTTTTTCGGATGTTGATTGTTTCACATCAAACAACTGAAAAGCTGCATCATGAGGCCTCGGCGAGGAGAGAAGCCGAAGGATCCCTTAAGAGCCTAAACCAGGAGTTAGAAAATCGTGTTAATGAACGCACTCAAGAACTAAAGCGACAAGAAGAGCTCAATCGAATGCTTTTAGAGAGTTTGAGTGAAGGGGTGGTGGCTTGTGGCGCGGACGGAAATTTAACTTTATTTAACCGTACAGCAAGAGAGTGGCATGGATCTGACCCATTACAGATTCCCCCCGAACTCTGGAGTAATTATTACAATTTATATGAAGGTGACGGGCGAACACCGATGGCGAAAGAAAACATACCGTTGCTTAGAGCATTTAATGGTGAGCATATTCAAAATGATCTACTTTGCATAATCGCTAATGGTCAAAGTCCCCGCTTCGTCTTGGCCAGTGGAGCTCCGATTTGTGATCTCGATGGTAAGCGCCTAGGTGCTGTGGTTGCTATGCACGACGTAACTGAAAATAGGCGTCATGAACGTCGTTTCATTGATATTTTTGAGTTTGCACCTGATGCCATACTGATAATAGAGAGGGGGGGTTGTATTACTCAGGCCAACAGCCATTCTGAGGTTGTTTTTAATTGGGGGAAAGATGTACTTAAAGGCCAATTAATAGATCGATTTTTACCTGGTATTTATTCAAATATCAATAGCTCTTTCTTCGAGAATGAAGAATTGGGTGAAGGAGCTCGTGTTGAGCAACTCTCTACCATGGCTAGACGTAAAGGGGGGATTGATTTTCCGGTTGACATTAGTTTAAGCCCTGTTGAGTCGGAAAAGGGCTTGCAGGTGGCCGTCGCTATTCGGGATATTACCCAGCGTGTTCAGTCAGAGAGGAAAAATAAAGAAGCGATGGCTATGCTGAATGCCATTGAAGATGGGGCATTTATCTTTGATCCAGAAACGCTTCGCCACAGCTATGTTAATGAAGGTGCCGTTTGTCAACTTGGTTATTCCAGAGAAGAGTTGTTGGATCTTACTGCCGTTGATTTCAAAGTTGAGTTCGATGAAAACCGTTACCGGAAGTTGCTTGAACCCTTGTTAAATGGCGAACAGCAGGTTGTCCATATTTCTACTGTTCATAAACATAAAGATGGTCATCTCATTCCAGTCGAAGTCAATCTTCAGTACATTTTTCTACCTGGAGGGAAAAGGCGTTGTATTTCAATGGTTAGGGACGTAACCGAACGTCATCAGGCTTTACGACAACTTGAGGAGGCAACCAAGCAGCAAAAAGCGGCCAATTTTGTCATAGAGCAGGAGCGTAAAAAACTTGCCCAACGGGTGTCTGAACGCACAGCGTCATTACGGTCAACAAATGAAAAGCTAGAGCAAGCTCGAATTGAGGCGGAACAAGCAAGCCATGCTAAATCGGCTTTCTTGGCGGCAATGAGCCACGAAATACGGACGCCAATGAACGGGGTTATTGGTATGTTAGAGGTTTTGTCACACAGTCAGCTGGAGTGCCATCAAGTTGATGAAGTTAAAACTATTCATGACTCTGCGTTTGCCCTGCTGAGGCTCATCGATGATATTTTAGATTTCTCAAAAATTGAAGCTGGTAAGCTAGATCTTGAAAAATTTCCGGTATCTGTCGAAGAACTTATAGAAGGGGTATGCTCCTCGCTTGTCTCCGTTTCTGAGAAGCAAGAGGTTGACTTGCAATTATTTATTGCCCCGATTTTTCCAAGTTATATTTTGTCTGATCCAATCCGGTTGCGGCAAATTTTCTATAATTTAATTGGTAATGCAATTAAGTTTAGTGGTGGTCGTAAGGAAAAACGAGGAGACGTCTCAGTCCGCGTGAACATTGTTGATAATAAAATGGTTGTCAATATCGAGGATAACGGCATTGGAATATCGTCGGATGCCTTAGCTATGTTATTTACTTCTTTCTCTCAAGCGGAGTCATCCACAACGCGTCGTTTTGGGGGGTCTGGGTTAGGATTGGCGATCTCGAAGCGCTTAGTGGACTTAATGGGCGGAGATATTAAAGTAAACAGTCAGTTAGGAGAAGGCTCTACGTTCACAGTTAGCTTACCTTTGGCAATTTATCAGAAAGAGATCATACCACCTTTATCGTTACTCTCAGAGACAAAGTGTATCCTAGTTGAGAACTCAGTATTTGATACTGACGCTCTACGAGTTTACCTCGAGCATTCGGGTGCTAATGTTCAAGTTGTTAGCACCCATTCCGAAGCGTTACGTATTGCTGAGTTGCTTGAAGAGGTTGTCGTTATAATTATTGGACCGCAAAAACATGTCCCGGAACTTACCATCGCTTTTCTGAAAACATTGAAAAGTTCACGAATTGAAAGTGGGTATATTAGGCACTTGTTGATGACTCGAGATCAGCCTCGGCCCCTGAAATTTGAATCCCCTGAATTTGTTGCTCTAAATTGTAACCTATTGCGGCGAAAAGAGTTTTTACAGTCTGTTTCAGTGGCTGCCGGAATTGTTTCGCCTGAAATAATACTTGATCAAGTGGGGGAAGAGTCTCTGCCGTTAACTGCGGCACCGAGTGTGGCACAAGCCCGTGCAGAAGGACGGTTAATCTTGGTTGCAGAGGATGATAGCATCAACCGAAAAGTCATCCTTAAACAGTTGAGTCTACTAGGTTATGCGGCAGAGGTTGCTGAGAACGGATTGGTGGCTTATCAACTTTGGCAAGAGGGAAGTTATGCGTTGCTATTAACGGATTTACATATGCCGGAAATGGATGGTTATGCATTAACGGAAGCGATACGACAGGATAACTTGGAGAGGGCACAAAAACCTATCCTAGCTTTGACAGCCAACGCTTTGAGAGGTGAAAAGAGTCGAGCCAAGGCGGTAGGAATGAATGATTACCTTACAAAACCTGTCCAGCTTCATTTACTTAAAGAGGCTCTTGAAACATGGTTGCCCAACCAGAATGGAGTGCCTGAACTTGGATTACTTGAAGAGGAACAGCCTAGGGACTCTGAAATATTGACTGTCAGTAAGCTCGCTGAGCTTGTCGGAAATGAGCCAGCTGTTATGTGTGATTTTTTGACTGATTTTTTGAGTTTAATGACAAGACAGCAGGAACAGTTAAGAGCCGCTTCTTCCGCTAAGGATATTAGAGAAGTGAGCAGTATCGCTCATAAGCTCAAATCTTCATCTCGTTCAGTGGGCGCGATGAGATTAGGTGACTTGTGTGCCGAGCTTGAAAATGCTTGTACTATAGGTGATGTCGCAGTGGTGGAGTTGACCATGACTCTGTTAGATAAGTGTTTTGCAGAGACGGAAGAGGAAGTGATCTGCTACCTTGATAAAAAAATTATATAGGAGAAGTGTATGGCGATAATGTTGATTGACGATGAGCCGTTTTTAATGAAGTTGCTTGCTCATCAATTAAAGGATTTTGTGAATGAAAAGGTTGTTGTTCATCAATATGAACATGCTGTTGATGCTCTTCAAAAATTAGAAATGCATCCTGAAGAGGTAGAACTAATTTTTTGTGATCTGCAGATGCCAAAGATGGACGGAGTAGAGTTTGTCCGTCACTTGGGGTGTATAGGCTACCAGGGAGGTGTTATTTTGATGAGTGGTGAAGAACAAGCCATTCTAGACAGTGCTAAAAAGCTGGCAACCACTTATCAACTTAATATTTTTGGTTGTCTCCATAAGCCTTTTAGTCCCACTCAGTTAAAAGAAATTATTGAGCATCAGGCCGCTCATCTAGAGACGGAATGTTTTGATGACCTGAAAGAGTATTCTGAAGCTGATCTGCGTCGAGCTATTCAACAAGGTGAGCTAATCAATTACTACCAACCACAGGTCAGGCTTCGAGATGGTGAAATTGTCGGTGTAGAAGCTTTGGTACGTTGGCAACACCCTAAAGATGGCCTAGTGTTACCTGATAAATTTATCCCACTTGTTGAAGAGTATGGACTGATAGATGACTTGACGATGGTTGTCTTAGCTAATGCTCTGGAACAGAGCAAACGTTGGCAATCTGTGGGCGCAAAGCTTTGTATGTCAATCAATATTTCAATGGAAAGTCTGACGTCCTTGGAGTTTCCAGATAAGATTCAAAACATTGCACATGAGGCTAGAGTCCCATTGTCAAACTTAGTCTTGGAAGTAACGGAAAGCCGGCTGATGAATGATCGGCAGTTAGCGTTGGACATCCTGACACGACTGCGACTTAAAGGTGTTGCTTTATCTATTGATGACTTTGGGACGGGGTATTCCTCGTTGGCCCAGTTACGAGATATTCCATTCAGTGAGCTTAAGATCGACCGAAGTTTTGTGCATGGGGCCCATAAAAATAAGTCTTTACGCGTGATTTTTGAAGCCAGTTTCAAGATGGCCCAGCAATTAGGAATGCAGACCGTGGCTGAGGGAGTGGAAGATCTTGAGGATTGGGTGTATTTACGTAAGATAGGGTGTGATGTCGCACAGGGTTACTTTATTGCCAAGCCAATGTCTGAAAATCATTTATCTCGATGGTTAGATGAATGGGAAGGCGTCGAGAGCTAACCCTCAATTCAAGAGTAAATGGTGTCAATATTGAATCACTTATGCACCTCTGCCGTACTTTTCCTCCTAAATCATTTGCAAGTCTAAATATCTAGTCTAGAATTCAAATCATAAATAAAACAATAACTTATATTAAGGGGGCTACGGAATGAAAAAATGGCTTAAATCTACAGTCATCGGCTTATTTGTGGTTGGCTCTACGCCAGCTATAACAGCCCCTTCTGTTCTCAAAGTATATCTAGACTCGGATCGAACCGTGCATCTAGCCTCAGCGGAGGCAATAGAAATGGGTGTAAAAACGGCTTTTTCTCAGCATGGTAATCAACTTTTTGGCATTCCAGTAGAGTTCGAAGTACTTGACCATCGTGGGAATACGGCGCGAAGCAAGCTCAATATGCAGCGCTACCAGAAAGACCCTAATGGAATTGTTTTCTTCGCCGGGTTGCATTCTTCCCCCCTGATAAAATATCGCGATTATATCAATGAAAGTGAACTGTTGATTTTGGTGCCATGGGCTGCAGGCGGTCCTATAACTCGCTACCCGTCTGAGAAGAATTTCGTATTTCGCCTCTCTGTTGACGACACAAAAGTTGGGGGGAAACTGGTCTCAACAGCAATCAATAATGGTTGCCAATCTGTTGACTTATTATTAGAAAAAACGCCTTGGGGTAAGTCTAATTACAAAACGATTTTCCAATCAGTAGCTGACCACAGCACACACTTAAAAGCTCGGGTTACTTGGTTTAATTGGGGAATTGACGAGGCTCTGGCTCGTGTGATAGCCGCCGATCTTAATCGAACCGGCGTTGAATGTGTCCTGTTTGTAGGGAATTCACGAGAAGGCCCCTTATTAGTCAAAGCTCTCTCTGATCTTGAACAACCACCAAAAATTTTCAGTCATTGGGGGATCACCGGAGGTGGTTTCTCTCAGCGAGTTTCATTTGATGCTCGCCAGAGAACTGCCTTAAGCTTTGTTCAATCTTGTTTTAATTTTTATAGCTCTCCGGAGAACGATCTATCGAAGGAGGTATACCGCCAAGCTACGGCGCTATTCCCTGATAAGTTTACAAATGATTTTATTGACGCCCCAGCTGGCTTTGTGCATGGCTATGATCTGGCTAAAGTATTTATTCAAGCCGCACAAAGTATCACCCTCACCGATGATATGGTGAATAATCGACAGCTACTTAAGCTGGCGTTGGAGCAGATGGACACACCGGTTCAAGGTTTGCTAAAGACGTATGAACAACCATTTAGCGTTTATGACGTGGCACATCCTGATGCTCATGAGGCGCTAGGAGCCGATGATTTGTGCATGGCGAGGTACACTCAAGTGGGAGCCATCAAGCTGTTAGATTCAGCTAAGATTAATAAGGCAGATTAATGATCTATAAAACTCGACCAAAACTCAGTGGTATTCAGCTTTACGGTGTATTTTTGTTTATCTCGATGGTTGTGTTCGCTCTTATCACTTATGGACTTTTAGAGCAGCAAGCTCAGCAATCAATAAGAAACCTGGAGAAAATCAATACCTCAATTAAACTAAGTACGGCAGAGAGTTATATTAGCCAATCCCTGAATAATACCGAAAATTTAGCGATGAAAATTGCCTCACATCAAGTGGTGATTTCTACCGCTTTAGGGGGGGGTGCTACACCACAAGAGATTAGTGATAGACTAGCAATCGTGAAACCAGTGACGGGTAAGCACTATATTGTGATCTTGGATATTCTTGGTGACCCAATTTATCAAGAGTTAACCTTACCGGATGAACTGTTCGCTCAACTGCACACTAAGATTGAACAAGGAGATCTATCGAGTGTGTTTAGGGTATTTACCTTTCAAGATGATAGTAATAACTTAATGGTTGCTCTTCCAATACTGTACAACGGTTTTCTAGAAGGTTTACTTGTGTATGTGAAGCCATTTGATATTGACGCCTTTTTATCACCGTTGAGGTTCTCCGAACAATATCAAGTAAGTTTAATTCAAAGCGATAATAGTTGGGGTATGCCTCCCCCAATTGATTGGACGCAACATACAACATACCTCCCTAGATACGACTTGGATTTAGTTTACAGTATTAACCCTGCTATCTATCAAAACAATCGTAACCAATTTATCCGTTCACTCATCGTTGCGTTATCGATAGCTGGTGCGTTGACATATATATTGGTCTATTTTACAGGTAAAAAGCTCCTCATCTCTCCTTATCAGTCACTAGAAAAGTCTGAGCGCCGATTAAAAAAAGTAGCCATTGAAGCCCAAACCGCAAGTGTCGCTAAATCACAATTTATAGCCTCTATTAGTCATGAATTGAGAACCCCTATGAACGGGGTTTTGGGGGCAGCTCAACTGCTGACACAGTGTAAAAATAAAGATGAGCGTCATGAGCTTGAACAAACCTTGCTCTCTTCCGGGCACCATATGATCTCAATTCTCAACGATATACTAGATTTTTCTAAAATTGAGGTTGGTAAGCTGACGCTTAATCTTTCTGAATTTAAACTGGCTGACCTACACAATAAAATTGAAAATAGTTATCGACCCTTATGCTTAGATAAAGGTATAACGTTTGAAGGAACGGCCTATTCTGAAACATCAATACACCTAGTTGCCGATGAGACCCGGTTAGCACAGATAGCTCTTAATCTTCTCAATAATGCGTGGAAGTTTACTCAAAAAGGGGAGATCCATTTTTCTACCCGGCTCACGCAAATGAATAACAACGATTATCTAGAAATTAAGGTGTCTGATACGGGAATTGGTATCCCCGCAGAGAAACAAGCAACGATATTTGACCCATTCACTCAGGGCGATGGGAAAACTACGCGTAAATTTGGCGGGACTGGACTTGGCTTAACTATTATTTCCAAGCTCGTAGATACTATGCATGGCACGCTTAACTTGGAAAGTAAAGTAGGTGTAGGGACACGCTTTATCATTTGCGTGCCTGTCAAAGTTGTATCACAGCCTAGAGAGCAAATAAATGAACCAATGAAGTTATTTAATGGCGAAGGGTTGAAAGCTTTGATTGTTGAAGACAATCGTGTAAATAGCATCATCCTATCTAAATTCCTAAAGAAAAGAGGTTTTAAGTGTGATATTGCCCTTGACGGACAAAAAGGTTTTGAGCAAGCGAGCAGAACCTTTTATGACGTAATCATGATGGATAACCATATGCCTATTATGGATGGTACTGAGGCTACGAAACGTATTAAGGCTTTATCTTCACCCTATAGTGATAGCATCGTCATCGCTTGTACCGCTGATGCCTTCGAGGAAAACCTAACTAAAATGCGTGAGGTTGGCTGCGCAGAAATCATCACAAAACCAGTCAATGAGGGGGTGTTAGATTCGGTCTTTAATCAATATCTGTCAAACCAAGCTGTAGAAAAGGCCAACAGTCCATAAATTAATCTGCATGACTAGCTTTGGGCACAGAGAGAAATGTTAGGTATAAAAAGCATAGTTTTCATATTCAGTTTGGTTGTGTAACAGTAATCTTATGCTCCGGGCGTTTTTGCGGGGAGGTCACTATTGCCCAGCTCTTTCTAAAATTCCTCGACACCATTGTCTCAGTTTTTTCCCAAAAAGATTGACAATCGCTGTTCTAACGCCATGAGCTTATAGTGTACATACTTGTCGCCGAGTTTGGTTATCCGGCTTAACTTAGGCCTTTACTCGTGAAACATTATTTCGGAACCAAGCAAATAAACCGCAGTTTTTATTAAATAGAGAACCTTTTGCTTTTGGAAGCGAGTGTCATTGTAGCGGTTTGGCAGCTAATTCCTTAATTCTTCATGACTCGTTGAATATTGGCAGCGCTAAACACATACGCTTGAGCGGGTAGCTTGCTATGAGTAAGTATATAACCAATGTGGTTCAATGGAACTAAATCAAGAACCTACGATCTGGTCAGCTACATCCACTCTCTCTCGCAGCCCTATTCCTAAACCTCTTTACAAAACAACCAACTGGAAGCAATACAACCAATCACTCATTAACCGTGGTTCTCTGACCTTTTGGTTTGATGAAGAGGCGATAAGCGGTTGGGCGCAAAGCAAACAGAATAAGCGCGGGAGACCACGTCGGTTCAGTGATTTGGCTATCACGACAGCACTCATGGTGAAACGCGTGTTTTCTATGCCACTGAGAGCGCTACAAGGATTTGTCGACTCGCTATTTAGATTTCCATGTTCCATTAAGTTGTCCACATTACACCTGCATCAGCGTAGAGCTAAGCAAGTTGGGGTCTCATTTAAGGAGCAATACAGCACCTAGCCACTGATGTTACTGGCCTTAAGGTTTATGGCGAAAGCACATATTGCAGTCGATACAAGCACTCATGAAATTATTGCAGCCGAGCTAAGTTTATCGACGGTTACAGATGGAGAAGTCCTCCCTAACTTACTGAAACAAACACGCCGAAGCCTCCTTGAGGTGTCTGGTGATGGCGCTCACGACACGAGAGCGTGGCACGCAGCTATTAAGATTAAGCGAGTCAGAAGGAACAACCTTCTGGGAGCGTGGTCACCCCCAAAATCTCGCCGTGGGTTGCCAGAAGTTATACGGCTCACATAAGTATTGGAAAGAGCGGTATGGATACCACAGACGTTCACTGTCAGAAACAGCGATGTATCGAGTTAAACAGTTGCTAGGAGGGCGATTGAGCTTAAGAAATTACAATGCGCAGGTGGGTGAAACTTACGCGATG
>NZ_JBFRSN010000245.1:0-1402 GCF_041473595.1 Vibrio sp. 10N.222.46.A1 | reverse complement strand
TTACCTAAGCCAACAGCAGAACCTGCTGCAGCCATTACGAATCCTAATTTCGAACCCCAGGTATCGCGGGGTGTAGTGGTTGTATTACTAGTAGCCACGTTTACTCCAAACTTTTGTGTTATGTGATGTTGTATTTTGCTTTGTGTGGCGTCATTAAAAGATAAGGTGTATATAATAATTTACACCATTAAAAGATTTGATTGACGCTCGTTATCTAGCAAGTAAACCAGTTTAAGAATACAATTGGAAGCCCGAACCGTATATATTTCGTTATCAATGTAAATCTTTATGGTTAAATGCCGGTTTTTCATACAAAACAATTGCATTCGTCTTAAGTTAACTAAAACTTAACAACTTTAACCTGTTTACAGCTTTTGCTCTATTTTGTAAATAGTTGATTCCTTAAATTCCCATATCCGTAAAATAGCATTACTATCTAAGTGTCTCTTTTTTCGAGTATTCAATGTGGAAAAGCTCTACCATTTTTTAACTTTAGCTTCTGTCGCTTTATACTGGGTCCTTGTCGCCGGTGTGACTTTTCGTGTCGTACTAAAACGACGCTCTGTCAGCGTTTCTCTCGCATGGTTGATGGTTATCTACATTATCCCTATTGTTGGCGTCGCTTGTTACTTCCTTTTCGGAGAGCTAAATCTCGGTAGAAAGAGGGCTGAGCGGGCACATCGCATGTTTACGCCTTTTGGTGATTGGTTCCGCCAATTAAATGATTGCCAAGTCCACCTTCCAGGTAAAGTCGGCTCTCCTATCCACAAAATTGATGAGCTTTGTAACAATCGGATGGGCATTCCAGCTCTCAGCGGAAACACACTTTCACTGCAAGCTTCTCCTAATGAAATCCTACACGCAATTATCGAAGATATAGAAAACGCCCAGACGAGTATCAAAATGGTTTTCTATATTTGGCACCCCGGTGGCTTAACTGACTCCGTTGCTTCCGCACTTATTCGAGCAGCAAAACGTGGTGTCGATGTTAAAGTTTTACTCGATTCTGCAGGTAGCCCGCGTTTTTTCAAAAGTCACTGGCGTTCAATGATGAAAGACGCTGGCGTTCACGTTGTCCAAGCATTAGAGGTTAGTCCTTGGCGTATTTTCTTACGCCGTTTAGATCTAAGGCAGCACCGGAAGATCATCGTGATTGATGAGTCCATCGCCTATACCGGGTCAATGAATATGGTAGATCCAGCTCATTTCAAACAGAGCTCAGGTGTCGGCCAATGGATTGATGTCATGGTTCGCGTCACTGGGCCAACCGTTAACGTGTTGTCAGCAATTCATGGTTGGGATTGGGAAGTGGAAACCGGTGAACGCATTCTTCCTGATTTACCAGAGTGCCCGGTTGAAGAAATAATGACGCATCATCCAGTTCAAGTAGTGCCATCTGGGC
>NZ_JBFRSN010000244.1:0-6059 GCF_041473595.1 Vibrio sp. 10N.222.46.A1 | reverse complement strand
CTCGTATCTCGTATCTCGGATACAAAAAAGCCTCGCAATAGCGAGGCTTTGAAAATCTTCTGCTCTTAACTAAAGAGCATTAACGCAAGGTCTGAATTACTTCAGCATACCTTCGTTAGAGTTCTCACGAACGTGCTTAAGAATAGACTTAACACCACGTGCGCTTGAAGCAACAACATTACCAGAGGTCATGTAATCAGTGCCGCCTGCAAAGTCAGTCATGATAGCACCCGCTTCACGAGCGATTAGATCGCCAGCTGCTAGATCCCATGGCTTAAGGCCTAGTTCTAAGTAACCGTCAACACGGCCAGCTGCTAGGTAACATAGGTCAAGAGCTGGAGAACCAGTACGACGGAAATCAGCACAATCAACGAATAGACCAGAGATGATCTTCATGAAAGATTCAGAGTGTTGTTTTTGCTTGAATGGGAAACCAGTCGCTAGAACAGTACCTTGAAGGTCTTTTAGTTGAGTAACACGCATACGAGCGTTGTTAAGTTGAGCGCCAGCGCCACGTTGAGCTGTGAATAGCTCGTTTAGCATTGGGTCATAAACACAAGCAACTTCTGTACGACCGTTCATGCGAACAGCGATAGATACAGAGAAGTGAGGGAAACCTTTTACAAAGTTGTTGGTGCCATCTAGTGGGTCAACGATCCATTGTACGTCAGAATCTTTACCTTCAGTTAGGCCTGACTCTTCAGAAATAATGCTGTGCTCTGGGTAAGATGATTTGATTGTCTCAATGATCATGTACTCAGCTTCTTGAGCAATGTTAGTAACGTAATCGTTGTTACCTTTTAGAGACGATTCGATCTTATCAGTTGTTTCTAGAGATTTAGCAATATGGTTGCCAGCTTTACGCGCAGCGCGTATCGCAATGTTTAGCATTGGATGCATATGGTTTTTCCCACAAGATGTTAAAGAACAGTTTAAAGCGGCGGCGAGTATACCAAAGTTTCCCCAAAAGGGAAGTGGTTATTTTTTGAACTCTTGATTTCACATTCCGAGAAGGGTCTGACCATTTTACTTAGCTATGTGTTAATATCTCGCGATTATTTTTAAAGTGGTGTCATATAGCATGTTAGACAATGTAAAAGTCGTTCTGGTTGGTACGTCTCATTCGGGAAATATCGGATCAGCAGCTCGCGCAATGAAAGTGATGGGTTTGAGTCAGTTAGTTCTTGTAGACCCTCAATGTGAAGTTGACGAGCAGACCTTAGCACTGGCTGCGGGTGCAGGTGACATCGCGGAAAACGCGACCATCGTTTCTACACTGGATGAAGCAGTAAAAGACTGTGGTTTGGTGGTTGGTTCGAGTGCACGCTCTCGTACGCTTGAATGGCCAATGCTTGAGCCGCGTGAATGTGGACAAAAATTTGCAGTTGAAGGTCAAAAGCACCCTGTAGCGTTAGTGTTTGGCCGTGAGCGCACTGGCTTAACCAATGATGAGCTTCAGAAGTGTCATTTCCATGTATGTATTCCTGCAAACCCAGAATACAGCTCACTAAACCTAGCAATGGCAGTGCAGACTCTGAGCTACGAAGTGCGTGTAGCTCACCTTGATATGGTCGCTAGCCAATATCAGCCACAGCAACAAGATGAGTACCCTCGTCACGAAGAACTAGAAATGTTCTATGAGCACCTTGAAAAAGTGATCATTGATACCCAATTTATCTCTAAGGATAAGCCGGGTCAGGTGATGAATAAACTACGTCGTCTGTTCAGTCGAGCTCGTCCAGAGTTGCAAGAGATCAACACTCTACGCGGCATTTTGACTTCAATTGAGAAGAGCAAAAGCGACAAATAAAGCCCGCACAAACAATAAGGGTGAATACCTGACTAAAATAGTCAACTAAATACTTGACCAATTTAGTCGGGTATGGGAAGATTCCAACCACATAAACAATGTGGATACGGTGTGATATGAAACTTACATCTAAAGGAAGATATGCGGTAACAGCTATGCTAGATGTAGCACTGCATTCGCAAAAAAGCCCAGTTCCTCTGGCTGATATTTCAGAGCGACAAGGCATCTCGTTATCTTACTTAGAACAGCTATTTTCTAAGTTACGTAAAGCTGGCTTAGTTGCTAGTGTTCGTGGTCCTGGCGGTGGTTACCGTTTAGGTGCTGAAGCGAGCGACATCGCTGTCGGAACTGTAATTGCTGCAGTAGACGAATCAGTTGATGCAACTAAGTGTCACGGTCGAGCAGATTGCCAAGGTGGCAGTCGTTGTTTAACTCACACTTTATGGCGTGATTTAAGCTCCCGAATCAGCAGCTTCTTAAACGACATTACGCTCGGTGAGCTAATGAAAGATAACGAAGTTTTAGAGATTTCTGATCGTCAAGATATCGATCTTGCGGTTAATAATGGTTTTGCACATAAAAATACGAGCACTACAACGATTAGTGCAGCACCTCACGGTGTTAATGCCCGCTCTTAGCGGTCAGTTTTTACATTGGAGTAGAAAATGAAACTGCCTATTTACTTTGACTATTCAGCTACATGCCCAGTCGATCCACGTGTTGCTGAAAAAATGGTTCAGTGCATGACGATGGACGGTAACTTCGGTAACCCTGCATCTCGTTCACACCGTTACGGCTGGCAGGCAGAAGAATCAGTAGATAATGCTCGTGAGCAAATTGCCGATCTACTAAATGCAGACCCACGTGAGATTGTTTTTACGTCAGGTGCTACAGAGTCAGATAACCTTGCTATCAAAGGTGCAGCGCACTTTTACGAGAAGAAAGGTAAGCACGTAATCACGTGCAAAACAGAACACAAAGCGGTTCTTGATCCATGTCGCCAACTAGAGCGTGAAGGTTTTGAGGTTACATACCTTGAGCCAGAAGCTAACGGCATCATCGATCTAGACAAGCTACAAGCTGCAATGCGTGAAGATACTGTTCTAGTTTCTATCATGCACGTAAACAACGAGATTGGTGTAATCCAAGATATCGGTGCAATCGGCGAATTATGTCGTGCACGCAAGATTATCTTCCACGTTGATGCGGCGCAGTCTGCGGGTAAAATCCCACTAGACGTAAAAGAGATGAAAGTTGATCTTATCTCTATGTCTGCACACAAAGCATACGGCCCTAAAGGCATCGGTGCTTTGTACGTTCGTCGTAAGCCACGTATTCGCCTTGAAGCGCAAATGCACGGTGGCGGTCATGAACGTGGTTTCCGTTCTGGTACGCTTGCTACTCACCAAATCGTGGGTATGGGCGAAGCGTTTGCTATCGCTAAGCAAGACATGCAGAAAGATTACGACCACGCACTAGCACTTCGTGAGCGCCTATTGAAAGGTGTTCAAGATCTAGAAGCAGTAACCGTAAACGGCGACTTAGACCAACGTGTACCACACAACCTAAACGTGAGCTTCGCTTTCGTTGAAGGTGAGTCTCTGCTTATGTCTCTAAAAGACCTAGCGGTATCATCAGGTTCTGCATGTACATCAGCAAGCCTAGAGCCTTCATACGTTCTACGTGCTCTTGGTCTGAACGATGAACTGGCACACAGCTCAGTACGTTTCTCATTCGGCCGTTTCACAACGGAAGAAGAAATCGACTACGCGATTGCACAAATCCGTGTAGCGGTAAACAAATTACGCGACATGTCTCCTCTATGGGATATGTATAAAGAAGGGATTGATTTGAACACTGTTGAGTGGGCTCATCACTAATCTCACGGAAATAGAGGATTCGAGGTAACTATCATGGCATATAGCGAAAAAGTAATTGATCACTACGAAAACCCACGTAACGTAGGTTCGTTTGATAAAGAAGACCCAAGTGTAGGTAGCGGCATGGTTGGCGCACCGGCTTGTGGTGACGTAATGAAACTGCAAATCAAAGTATCTGCAGAAGGTATTATTGAAGACGCAAAATTCAAGACTTACGGTTGCGGTAGCGCAATCGCTTCTAGCTCACTGGTTACAGAGTGGGTTAAAGGTAAAAGTATTGATGAAGCTGCTGCTATTAAAAACTCTGAAATCGCAGAAGAGCTTGAGTTGCCACCAGTGAAAGTTCACTGTTCAATTCTTGCTGAAGATGCAATCAAAGCAGCTGTTGCGGATTACAAAAAGAAGCACTAATCGCTTCAATACCGTAATTACGTCGACAAAATAAGTAATATTTTGGAGCACCCTTTGTGCTCCCACCTGAGTTCTCAATTTATATAAAACACAAGGTTGTAGTATGGCCATCACCATGACAGATACGGCAGCAAGCCGAGTTCAAGCTTTCCTAGATAACCGTGGTAAAGGTCTCGGGTTACGCTTAGCAGTAAAAACTACTGGCTGTTCGGGTATGGCGTATGTACTGGAATTCGTTGACGAGCTTAACGAAGAAGACGAAGTGTTTGAGCACTCAGGTGTTAAGGTCATCATTGATCCAAAGAGCCTAGTATACCTAGACGGTACTGAGCTTGATTATGTAAAAGAAGGCCTAAACGAAGGTTTTGAATTCAACAACCCGAACGCGAAAGGCGAATGTGGTTGTGGTGAGAGCTTCAATGTTTAAACGCTTGAATCGTTAAGCGTTGTAAGCGAAGAATAAAATTAGGCTCTGAACAAAGAGCCTAAACTTAGGACCACCTTTACATGAATCATTTCGAATTATTTGGGCTACCACTTCAGTTTCAACTGGATGGTAGCCTTCTTTCTTCTCAGTTTAGAGATCTGCAACGCCAATTCCATCCTGATAAATTTGCGATAGCTTCTGAGCGTGACCGCTTATTAGCCGTGCAAAAAGCGGCACAAATCAACGATGCGTATCAGGTATTGAAGAATCCAATCAGCCGAGCAGAATACCTGCTAGTTCAACACGGTGAAGACATTCGTGGCGAACAACAAACCATGCAAGATCCGATGTTCCTGATGGAGCAAATGGAACTGCGTGAAGAGCTGGAAGATATCGCAGACAGTTCTGATCCTGAAGATGCGCTATTTGCATTTGAAGGCAAGGTTAGCAAAATGTATAAACAACAATTAAGCGCTATCCAACAAGAACTCGAAAGCGAAGCTTGGCTAGAAGCTGCAGACCGAGTAAGAAAGCTTAAGTTTATTGCAAAATTAAAGAATGAAATCGAATTAGTTGAAGATCGTTTGATCGGCTAGTTTGTATAACAAGGACACATCCATGGCACTACTTCAGATTGCAGAACCAGGGCAAAGCGCCGCTCCTCACCAGCACAAGCTTGCTGTGGGTATTGATTTAGGTACAACAAACTCGTTGGTTGCTGCAGTACGCAGTGGCGAGGCAAGTACACTCGTTGATCAACAAGGTCGAAGCATTTTACCTTCAGTTGTTCACTATACGTCAGAGTCGTACACCACTGGCGATGAAGCTCGTGCTAACGCGCAGACTGACCCTAAAAATACCATTATCTCAGTTAAGCGATTAATCGGTCGTTCACTGTCAGATATTCAACAGCGATACCCGTCTCTGCCATATCAGTTTGAAGAAAGTGATAATGGTTTACCTGTGATCCGCACAGAACAAGGCAACAAGAACCCAATCCAGGTTTCTGCGGATATTCTACGAGCGCTTGGCCAACGTGCTGAGTCTACGTTAGGCGGTGAGTTATCTGGCGCCGTAATTACGGTTCCTGCGTATTTTGATGATGCACAGCGTGCTGGTACGAAAGACGCGGCTCAACTTGCTGGTCTTCACGTGTTACGTCTTCTTAATGAACCTACTGCGGCAGCGATTGCTTACGGTCTGGATTCAGGTAAAGAAGGGGTGATTGCGGTTTATGACCTTGGCGGTGGCACGTTTGATATCTCTATCTTACGCCTGTCTAAAGGTGTTTTTGAAGTATTAGCAACGGGTGGCGACTCTGCATTAGGCGGAGACGACTTTGACCACTTGATCGCAGAGCACTTCCAAGAGCAAATGGGCTTATCAGAGCTAACCGCAGAACAGAATCGTATTCTTCTAGATGCAGCAACAGAAGCGAAGATTGGCTTATCTGAAGCTGAAAGCGTTAATGTTGAAGTGTTGGGTTGGGCTGGTTCATTAACTCGTGAAGAGTTTGAAGACATCATTAAGC
>NZ_JBFRSN010000243.1:0-9127 GCF_041473595.1 Vibrio sp. 10N.222.46.A1 | reverse complement strand
TGCAGCGATTGAAGCCGCACGAGCGGGCGAGCAAGGTCGTGGGTTTGCAGTTGTCGCCGATGAAGTGCGAGTGCTCAGCCAAAGAACGCATGGCTCGACGGAAGAGATCCGCGTGATGATTGATACACTGCAGAAAAATACCGAACATGCCGTTGAAAGCATGACCACCAGCACTCAGTTAGCAGAGAACAGTGTTGGCTTCGCAGAACAAGCTCATGGCAGCCTGACTAAAATCACTCAGGCAATCACTGAAATCAACGATATGGCGCTGCAAATAGCGAGTGCTGCGGAAGAGCAACGCGCGGTCAGCGAAGACATCAGCCGTAATACGCAAGGAATCAAGGATGCCTCTGATGACCTTGCACAGCAAGCTGAAAGCAGTCGCAATAGCTCAAATGAAATGAGTAGCGCTGCCGAGTCGATGCGCCAGGACGTGGAGCGCTTTAAGGTATAGTGCGACTCAAGCAAAGTAAGTGAACCACACCACCGAGCGACAGCTGACATAAACTAATAACTGAAACAAAGTAGTTCTTTCATAAGAATCACTTTGTTCTCAGTTCGGTTTGATGCATATTGATGAGCTAATTTATCCCAGACACAAGGATGTTATTCAGATGGGATTTGAATGGTTAGCTCTAGCTGCCGCTTTTCTTTGGGCTATTGCGAGCCTAATGTCAGTAAAGCCTGCCCAACACTTAGGTTCTTTCGCCTATAGCCGTTGGAGAATGGGTTGTACCGCGATCATCTTATCAAGCATGGCTTGGTTTACCGGAGGTTGGTCAACTGTCGAAGCCAATCTAATCACGCCGATGATGCTATCTGGCCTGATTGGTATATTCATTGGTGATACCGCCCTATTTGCCTGTTTGAACCGAATGGGACCGCGCCAAGCGGGTTTACTGTTCTCTTGCCACGCCGTGTTCTCGGCGATTCTTGGTTACTTCCTGTTTAGTGAAAGTATGACCTCTATTGAGCTGATTGGCTCGGCTTTGGTGTTTAGTGGTGTATTAACTGCGATATTCTTTGGTCGTCGAGGACAAGCCAACAACCAGCTTGAAACCATCAAGGGCACCGTGTGGATTGGTGTCGCACTGGGAATCACCGCAGCGATCTGCCAAGCATTGGGCGGCATCATTGCCAAACCCGTGATGCAAACCAGTATCGACCCTGTTGCCGCTTCTGCCATTCGAATGATCACCGCTTTTGTTGCTCACTCCGCATTTCGTTTAACAGGCGCCAAACTTTCACGCGCACTTAACCCAATGAATAAGCAGATATTCGCGATTACCGCGGTTAATGGTTTTCTAGCGATGGCAGTAGGAATGACGTTGATTTTGTATGCGTTGCAGGAAGGTAATGTCGGTATGGTCGCTCTGTTATCTTCAACTACACCCATCATGTTGTTACCGATACTTTGGCTTTACACCAAGCAGAGACCAAATGCCTACGCTTGGATCGGTGCCATTGTTGCCGTAGTGGGTACTGGGATTCTGGTCAGCTAGCCAAACCGTCAGTAAGACTAGCTGAATAGAGAGCTAAGAACGTGGGAAAGGAAAAGCCGTCACATCATCGATATGGTCATAACCTAACGCCAGCATGATCAGACGGTCGATACCCAAAGCAACACCCGCACAGTCTGGTAAGCCTGCTTTTAATGCCTCAATCAAGTGATGATCAATCGGTTGAGGTGATAAGCCCATCTCAATACGTTTGGCATTATCATCTTCAAAGCGCTTAAGTTGTTCTTGCGGTTTATCTAACTCGTGGAAGCCGTTTGCTAACTCAATTCCTTTGAAATACACCTCAAAGCGATCGGCGACTCGTGAATCGTTTGGATTGATCTTAGCTAACGCTGCTTGCGATGCTGGGAAGTCATACACAAACGCAGGCACCTGCTGGCCTATTTTCGCCTCGACCCCAATACTGAAAAGAAGCTGCAATAACGTATCGCGATCTTGCTCGGGGTCAGCTATGTCGCTGAGCCCTAGTTTCGCAGCTGCTTGCTTTAGCGTATCCATCGAATCTTCCAGCGGACAAACACCTAACACATCAATAAAGGCTTGTTGGTAAGTCATTCGCTCTGCTATGCCTGATTTAAGTACCTGCTGTAACAGCAGATCCATCTCATCCATCAGATCATGATGATCAAAACCAACGCGATACCACTCCAACATAGTGAACTCAGGGTTGTGATAACGGCCATTTTCTTCATTGCGAAAAGATTTACAAATTTGGTAAATACAACCGCTTCCGGCAGCCAACAAGCGTTTCATATGAAACTCTGGGCTAGTCATAAAGAATAGTGGCTGGCCGTGCGCATAACCAGGCCCTACGAATTCAGTTTTGAAGGTATGTAAATGCACATCCGTCACCGTGGCGTGGCTCATCGCAGGCGTATCCACTTCCATCACGTTTCGCTCAACAAAGAACTGACGAATTTGATTAAGGATATCAGCACGTTGCTTTAACTGCTTAATGGTTGCGGCCGGTTGCCATGTAGAGTGCATTATTGAGTTCCATATTACTGAATTCTAGACGACGAAAATTACCACCTTTCATCGCTTTTGTAAGCTTCTATCTTTCTATTCTTGAAAGCGAAATGTTGTTTTAATGAAGCCAGAAAATTACGTTCTACAATACAATTATCAATACAGATTTTACATCCACATTGATAACAAAAATCATACTCAACAAGCCGTTAACACAAGCCCTGTGGGCTAATCGTTATCAACAATTGATTGCCGTGATTGCAGTCACATAACCTATAAATTCTATGCCTCCATATGCACTACCGACCTAAAAACCCAAATGCATCAACTTTTCGAATACCTTCCTCTCTTACACTGAACCTACCACTTAAGGCTTAGGGGTAATAAACGGTTGATGCCGTTTACGTACTATTAATTAGTAAGTAACGCCAATTAGTAAGTACTACCAATAAGCTTTTTATAATAACAAGCGGAATACTCCGCATCACACTGGAGAATAACTGTGAAGACAATTACCACAGATATCGCAGTCATCGGCGCAGGCGGCGCTGGTCTTCGTACAGCAATTGCAGCAGCTGAAGCTAATCCTGAATTGGAAGTTGCACTGATTTCTAAAGTTTACCCAATGCGTTCGCACACGGTGGCAGCAGAAGGCGGTTCAGCAGCGGTAATTAAAGACGAAGATAGCCTAGATAACCACTTCAACGATACTGTTGGCGGTGGCGACTGGCTATGTGAACAGGATGTTGTTGAATACTTTGTTGAAAACTCGACTCGCGAAATGATCCAAATGGAACAATGGGGCTGCCCATGGAGTCGTAAAGAAAACGGTGAAGTAAACGTACGCCGATTCGGCGGTATGAAGGTAGAAAGAACGTGGTTCGCAGCGGATAAAACCGGCTTCCACATGCTTCATACTCTGTTCCAGACTTCGATGAAGTACGACACAATCAAACGATTTGATGAGTACTTTGTGGTGGATTTGCTCGTTGAAGATGGCGAAGTACAAGGCCTAATCGCGATTCACATGTCTGAAGGTGAGCTTGTTACCATCAAAGCAAAATCTGTTGTTCTAGCAACCGGTGGCGCAGGTCGTGTTTACCACTGTAATACCAACGGCGGCATCGTAACTGGCGACGGTATGGCAATGGCTTATCGCCACGGTGTACCACTGCGTGACATGGAGTTCGTTCAATACCACCCAACAGGCCTCCCGGGCACTGGCATCTTGATGACCGAAGGTTGTCGTGGTGAAGGCGGTATCATCGTCAACAAGAACGGCTATCGTTACCTGCAAGATTACGGCATGGGCCCTGAAACTCCAGTGGGCGAGCCGAAAAACAAATACATGGAACTGGGTCCTCGTGACAAAGTTTCTCAAGCATTCTGGCACGAGCAGCAGAAAGGCAACACCATCAAGCACCCGCTTGGTGATGTCGTACACCTTGACCTTCGCCACCTTGGTGAAGAGTACCTGCAAGAGCGTCTTCCGTTTATCTGTGAGCTTGCAAAAGCGTACGTAAACGTTGACCCAGCAAAAGAGCCAATCCCAATTCGTCCAACCGTTCACTACACCATGGGTGGTATTGAAACCAACGGTACGTGTGAAACTCGCATTAAAGGGCTATTCGCTGTTGGTGAGTGTGCTTCAGTTGGCCTACATGGCGCAAACCGCCTAGGGTCTAACTCTCTTGCTGAATTCGTAGTTTTCGGCCGCGTAGCCGGTGAACAAGCCGTGAAACGCGCAGCTGAATTCAAAGGCTGGAACGAAGAGTCTATTGCTAAGCAAGTGAAAGCGGTTGAAGATCGCATCGCTGGCATCTTGGCTCAAGAAGGCGATGAGAACTGGGCTGATATCCGTACTGAAATGGGTCACACCATGGAAGCGGGTTGTGGTATCTACCGTCAAGAAGACTTGATGCAAGAAACCATCGACAAAATCACTGAACTGAAAGCTCGCTACAAGAAGATCAGCATTAAAGACAAAGGCAAAGTGTTCAACACTGACCTACTTTACGCTATCGAAGTGGGTTACGGCCTTGAAGTTGCCGAAGCGATGGTTCACTCAGCGATCCTTCGTAAAGAGTCTCGCGGTGCACACCAACGTCTAGACGACAACTGCACAGAACGTGATGACGTGAACTTCCTGAAACATTCTCTATCTTTCTACAACGAAGATGCAGCACCAACTATCGACTACAGCGGCGTTAAGATTACTAAATCTCAACCTAAAGCTCGTCTATACGGTGAAGCAGCCGAGAAAGCCGCTGCTGCTGAAAAAGCGGCAGAAGAGAATGCGAAGAAGAGCGAAGAGGAGCAAGCATAATGTCAGCGAATCGAATCCAAAAAATTGAAATCCTGCGTTATGACCCTGAGCACGATGCAGAACCTCACTTTCAAACCTTTGAAGTTCCATTTGATGAAACCATGTCGGTACTTGATGCGATTGGTTACATCAAAGATAACCTAGATAAAGACCTGTCTTACCGTTGGTCTTGTCGTATGGCGATTTGTGGTTCTTGCGGCATCATGGTTGATGGCGTGCCAAAACTGGCATGTAAGAGCTTCTTACGTGACTACCCGAACGGCTTCAAGATCGAGCCTTTAGCTAACTTCCCAATCGAGAAAGATTTGATTGTCGACATGACACCGTTCATCGAACGCCTTGAAGCAATCAAACCTTACATCATTGGTAACGACCGTAAACCAGAAGACGGCACTAACATCCAAACTCCAGAGCAAATGGCGAAGTACAAACAGTTCGCTGGCTGCATCAACTGTGGTTTGTGTTACGCAGCGTGTCCTCAATTTGGTCTAAACCCTGAGTTCATTGGCCCTGCGGCACTTGCTCTTGCTCACCGCTACAACCTAGATAGCCGTGACAATGGTAAAGCTGAGCGCATGAAGCTTATCAATGGCGACAACGGTGCTTGGGGCTGTACGTTTGTAGGTTACTGTTCTGACGTTTGTCCGAAGAAAGTAGATCCAGCAGCAGCTGTAAACCAAGGCAAAGTTGAGTCTTCAATGGACTTCGTTATCTCGATGTTCAAGCCTGATGGATCGCAAGTAAAAACAGCAGAGGAGGCATAATATGAGCAACCGTAAGCCTTATGTTCGTGAGATGAAGAGAACGTGGTGGAGCAACCATCCGTTCTACCGCTTCTACATGCTACGTGAAGCGACTGTACTGCCTTTGATTCTATTCACTCTGTTCCTAACCTTCGGTTTGGGTTCGCTAGTGAAAGGGCCTGAAGCGTGGGAAGGTTGGTTGAGCTTTATGGCTAACCCTGTCGTTGTTGGTATCAACATCGTGGCACTGCTAGGCAGCTTACTGCACGCTCAGACCTTCTTCAGCATGATGCCTCAAGTAATGCCAATCCGCCTTAAAGGCAAATTGGTAGATAAAAGAATCATCGTACTGACCCAGTGGGCAGCGGTGGCATTTATTTCTTTAATCGTTCTGATGGTGGTGTAAGGAGCTTCGTTATGAACACAAATTACAATGTTAACCACAATCCGAAACGCTCTGATGAACCAATCTGGTGGGGCCTATTCGGCGCTGGCGGTACTTGGTTCGCGATGATTACACCAATCACCATTCTAGTGCTGGGTATCTTGGTGCCAATGGGCATTATCGATGCGGATGCAATGAGCTACGAACGTGTCTCTGAGTTTGCCACCAGCATTATCGGTGCGCTATTCATCATCGGTACGCTAGCACTGCCAATGTGGCATGCAATGCACCGTCTTCACCACGGCATGCACGACCTTAAGTTCCACGTCGGCGTTGCTGGTAAAGTGGGTTGCTACTTCGTTGCAGGCCTAATCAGCGCGCTATCTGTTATCTTCATTTTTATGATTTAACAGTTAAGAGCAGATTCGAGATTCGGGTAACTGAGATTCGAAGAGTTTAAGAACGAAAATACTAGAAGCAGAACAGGATTATCTTGTTCTGCTTTTTTGTTACTTGTCGAATCTCGTTTACTCGAATCTGCTCTTCTCCGATCGCCAGATACAAAAAAGGCCGCTCATAAGCGACCTTTTCTATTTCACTGAGCCACCTTAAACAAGATGGACACAATCAAATTACTTCACACGACCAACGTATTCGCCAGTACGAGTATCAACTTTAACAACTTCACCGATAGCGATGAATAGAGGAACACGAACTACCGCGCCTGTTGCTAGAGTTGCAGGTTTACCACCCGTACCCTGTGTATCGCCTTTAAGGCCAGGATCAGTTTCAGTTACTTCGATCTCAACAAAGTTTGGCGGAGTAACAGTGATAGGGTTATCATTCCACAACGTTAGAGTACAAACGTCATTTTCAACTAACCATTTTGCTGAATCAGCGACTGCTTTTACGTCTGCTGCGATTTGCTCAAATGTTTCGTTGTTCATGAAGTGGTAGAATTCGCCGTCGTTGTATAGGTAGCCTAGTTCAACGTCAACAACATCTGCAAGCTCGAAGCTTTCGCCTGACTTGAATGTTTTCTCTAACACTTTGCCTGACAGCAGTTTACGAAGTTTTACACGGTTAAACGCTTGGCCTTTACCTGGCTTAACGTATTCATTGTCGATAATTGCGCAAGGCTCGTTATCTAACATGAATTTTAAACCGCCTTTGAATTCATTGGTGCTTACTGACGCCATGATTTTCTCTTCCACATCTTTGAGTTAATTTCAATGCCGCATATCATAACCCGAAAAGTCGAATCTGTTGAGCAAAACTGGCTCAAACAACTATCGAATGCGATCTCTGACCCGACAAAACTGCTTGAAGCATTGGAAATAGACCCAACACCGTGGCAAAAAGGATTCGCAGCACGTGAGCTGTTTTCACTTCGAGTTCCTCTTAGCTTTGTTGAGCGAATGGAAAAAGGCAATCCACACGACCCTTTGCTAAGACAAGTTTTACCGCTAAGTGAAGAGTTTGATGTGCACCAAGGCTATTCTGCTGACCCCTTAGAAGAGCAAGAAAACGCGATTCCGGGACTACTACACAAATACAAAAGCCGCGCGCTAATGATCGTGAAAGGTGGCTGCGCGATTAACTGCCGTTACTGCTTTCGCCGTCATTTCCCTTATCAAGATAACAAAGGATCTAAGTCTGTTTGGCAAACTAGCCTCGATTATGTGGCTCAACATCCCGAGATCAACGAGGTGATCTTGTCTGGCGGCGATCCTCTTATGGCCAAAGACAGCGAACTAGAGTGGCTGATCAATGCTATCGAACAAATTCCACATGTGAAAACCGTTCGAATTCACAGCCGATTACCTGTCGTGATTCCGGCGCGAGTGACTGATGAACTATGCCAAACATTAGCTAACACTCGTCTTAAAGTAGTCATGGTTAGCCATATTAATCATGCCAATGAAATCAACTTAGAGCTCAAGCAGGCCTTCCATAAGCTGAAGCAAACTGGTGCGACTCTGCTCAACCAAGGCGTAATGCTAAAAGGCGTAAATAACAGCGCTAGCTCATTGAAAAAATTAAGTGAAAAGCTATTCGACGCCGGTATTTTACCTTACTACATGCATGTACTTGATAAAGTTCAGGGAGCTGCTCATTTCTATATCTCCGATGAAGAAGCGAAACACCACTTTAAGGGATTAATCTCTGAGGTTTCTGGCTATCTAGTACCTAAGTTAACCCGTGAAATTGGCGGACGCAGTAGCAAAACACCACTCGACCTAAACATTGAATAACGAGCGAGCTTCAAAAAGCGACTAAGCTTATCTGTAACGACAACACGTTGCTAAATGCACCTTCACGACAAAAATTTTTTGTTCGATCGTCCGGTCTATTATTAGCATACTCGGCTCTATTCTAAATTCTTAGGAGGGGTGATATGTCACAATTTATAGAACAAGCTCTCAACCTTGCCCCCTTTAGCTGGGCAGGCCTCGCAGCATGCATGTTGTGTGGTTCTTTAATCGGAATCGAAAGGCAAACACGCGGTAAACCCGTCGGGATCCGGACATCGATCCTTATCATTAGCGGTACTTACTTCTTCCTCACCATGGCGATTAGCCTATCCCCCAACACTCTCGATCAAGCTCGTGTACTTGGTCAGATAATTACGGGGGTTGGATTCCTTGGTGCTGGGGTAATGATGACATTGGATGGAAAGATTCATGGTGTAACGTCAGCGGCGATTATCTGGGTACTCGCTGCATTAGGTATGATGATCGCACTTGGCCACCTTTCGCAGTCGGTTATTATCACGCTAATGGCGCTAGTGATTCTGCTTGGGGTAGACAAGGTAGAAAACAGCTTCCAGAGCTTACGCCGTGGTGTTCACCAGAAGTGGATGAGAAAAGTCCGCGTGAAGAAGTAACACCTCGTCGGAAGACACTTGGCCTTATCTGCATTTTATTCTTAGCTACTGTTTCATCTTAAGGGTCTTTTTCCTTAGATAAAAAAGAGCCTAGCAAACGACTAGGCTCTAAACTGCAGTTCACAGATTAATGTACGTGAATAGACACTTGATTCTTGCCTGCGGCCTTCGCCTTATAAAGCTGCTCATCTGATGAACGAATACTCTGGTTTTCCCACAAGTGTCCAATGCTGTCGAACTTGAACAGAGAGTAAAGCGTCGCTCCCCCAGAGACTGATATATTAATCTTGTCACCGG
>NZ_JBFRSN010000242.1:0-2929 GCF_041473595.1 Vibrio sp. 10N.222.46.A1 | reverse complement strand
GCCATATTTTCCTCCTATTTCATTATTCTAACAATGCTTGGGATAGTAACTTAATTCTGGGGCTTATTTAAATCATAAACTTAGCTAGAACTAATATTTAATACTGGTTGGTTCGAAGTTTGAGTCTTCAGTGTTGTCAGTGACTCGTTTTCGCTACTCACCCTCATCAAACTTGTCTTCAATGAGGTGGCAAACAGCATCAAGTGCTTGTTGTGAATCGGTGCCTGTAGCTTGGATCGTGATGTGTTGCCCTTGCGCTGATTCCAGCATAAGCAAACCCATCACACTGTCTGCAGTTGCGATTTTATCTTCTTCGCTATGGATAGTGATAGTTGCATCAAAACTTTGGGCAAGCTCAACCAATTTTACGGCTGCTCTAGCGTGAAGACCCAAGCGATTTTGGATCAGTACAGTTCGAGTTAATTCCATGGTTAGCCCTGTTGGTGCTTCTCTAGGGAGGCATGTCTGATTTGAACTTGATGACCGAGTTGTTCGAAGTATTCACCAATTTTCTGAGTTAGATAAACTGAGCGGTGTTTGCCGCCAGTGCAACCAATCGCGACCGTTAGGTAACTGCGATTATTCTTCTCTAACATGGGTAACCACTGCTCAACAAAGCCTTGAATTTGTTGCTTGAGTTCAAGAACTTCAGCGTGTTTCTCTAGGAAAGAGTGAATTGGTGCATCAAGTCCTGTCAATGGTCGTAGTGCCGGTTCCCAGTGAGGGTTTGGCAGAAATCGAACATCAAACACATAATCGGCATCACTTGGTAGGCCGAACTTAAAGCCGAAAGACTGAAAAACGATAATGAGTTCTTGTTTTTCTTTGCCCTCAACTTTGAAACGAACCTGTTCACTCAATTCGTAGAGGTTACAGTCACTGCTATCAATCACAATGCTGGCTTGCTCTACAAGAGGAGCCAGAAGTGTTTTTTCTAAATCAATAGCTTGTTCAAGAGAGAGTTTTTCTTGGCCGATCGATAAAGGATGAATTCTGCGTGTTTCGCTGTAGCGCTTGAGTAGCGTCTGTTTACTCGCATCTAGAAATAAGACGTTTAGGTCTATATCTGTGGCGGCTTCTAGCTGGTCTAGCGTTTCTGTAACTAACTGAGGCTCTTTTGGTAGGTTACGAATATCAATGCTAACAGCGACGTTTTGATTGATCTCGCGTACCGATTCGACGAAGTCGTTGAGCAGGTTTACTGGTAGGTTATCAACACAGTAATACCCCAAGTCTTCAAGAACTCGTAGCGCAACACTTTTCCCGGCTCCTGACTGGCCACTGACAACGATTAATCGCATGTTATTACTCGCAAGTTGGCACTTGAATCATGATGTCGTAAAGCTCTTGATCGCTTTGAGCATTACGCAACTGTTTAAGAGTCTGCTTGTCGTTAAGTCGCTCTGCCATACAAGAAAGGGTTTTCAGATGCTCTTTACATTGTTCACTAGGAACAAGTAGAGCAAACAGTAGATCAACTGGGCGGTTATCGATAGCATCAAATTCGATTGGGTCTTGGCATTGTATTAATACAGCAATCGCTTTATCACTGACATTCATGCGTGCATGGGGAATCGCAATACCGTTACCGATACCTGTACTGCCCATTTTTTCACGGCTCAGCATGCACTCAAACAGTTCTGTTGAATCTTGACCGCAGCTTTCTGCTGCGATTTGACTGATCAGCTCAAGGGCTCTTTTTTTGCTTGTGCATTGGACTGCACTTTTAGTGCAGTCCAATGAAAGTACTTCGCTTAATTGCATGTTAGTGACTACTTAGTTTTTCTTTGTGCTTGTTGAGTTGGCGAACAAGTTTATCAACCAATGAATCAATCGCGGCATACATGCTTTCATCTGTTGCTGTCGCATGAATTTCCCCTTGATTTATATGCAGGGTAGCTTCTGCGATTTGATTGATTTTCTCAACTTTTAAAACAACTTGAACACTATTGATATGATCAAAGAAGCGCTCAAGTTTGTCGAATTTGGTGTGAACATAGTCTTGCATTGAATCGGTAAGATCAACGTGATGGCCTTGAATATTGATTTGCATAGACTTTCCTTTTCAGTTGGTTGCCAGGTTACAACTAAATTAATAGTTAACTAATCAATCGTTAATGAATAAAGAGCTAACTACTTTAGTTTATAGCAGGCGTTTACGCTGACTCGATGGGGCAATGCCCAGAGATTCACGGTATTTCGCTATGGTACGTCTAGCTACCTGAATTCCTTGGTCAGCCAGTAAAGCAGCAATCTTACTATCACTTAGAGGCTTTGCGGTATTTTCCGCTGCGACAAGCTTCTTAATGAGTGCGCGAATTGCTGTAGATGAACATTCACCGCCATTGTCAGTGCTGACATGGCTTGAGAAAAAGTACTTGAGTTCGAAGATGCCACGCGGTGTGTGCATGAATTTTTGAGTCGTCACACGAGAGATCGTGGATTCGTGCATATCAACAGCTAAAGCCACATCATTCAGTACCATCGGCTTCATGGCTTCTGCGCCATGTTCGAAGAAACCGCGTTGATGTTCAACAATACACCGAGCGACTTTTAGTAGTGTTTCATTTCGGCTCTCTAGACTTTTAATTAGCCATTTTGCTTCTTGCAAATTTGAGCGGATAAATTGGTTGTCAGCACTACTGCCTTTGCTACTAAGGGCCGCGTATTGTTGATTCACTTTTAGTTTTGGCACGCTATCTGGATTGATGGTGACCAACCATTTCCCAAGCTCTTTGAAGACGGATACGTCAGGAACCACATACTCGGTTTCGTCTGGCGTGATCTTACTGCCAGGGCGAGGGTCCAGCTGTTGGATTAATTGCAAAACTTCGCGTAGTTCCGCTTCTTTCAACTTGGTCTCTTTGATAACCAGTTTGTAATCGCGATTGCCGAGTTGGTCGATATGGCTAGTAAGTACTAACTTAGC
>NZ_JBFRSN010000241.1:0-23634 GCF_041473595.1 Vibrio sp. 10N.222.46.A1 | reverse complement strand
CGTGTCGCCATCCGATTCTAAGCCGGACACCACACGTAGTTAAAAAATAAATAAAGACACCGCTGTATCACTAAACCGCGATAAAGCCATACCTTTAAGGCGCAGTATAGTAATGAATCTGTGAGGTAGGATCAACTGATTTGATACATTTTTCACCAACACTGTCCTTAAACCTTCTATTAAGCGTTATTTTCTGGCTCCAGTAGCATTCAAGCCTCAAGTAAGCTCTGTCATCTAAACTGCTCCTCGAATTTAACGCCCTTATCCATTAGACTGTTCGCTCTCGTCAACTCAGATAAAGCCGTCCCTTTATGCGTCCAATGATTGCCCGTGTGGCACTGCCTGTTCCACTCGACAAGCAGTTCGATTACAAGATTCCTAGCCACCTATTTCCGATTATTGGCGGTCGAGTCTCTGTGCCTTTTGGACGACAAACCTTAACAGGCATTGTTACGGCTCTGGTTAACGAATCTGAATTCGAGTTAGACAAACTCAAGCCCATTAAAGCCTTACTAGACAACCAACCCGTTTGGCCGGAATCGGTCTACTCACTCTTGGTATGGTGCAGCCAGTTCTATCAGTATCCACTAGGTGAAACCTTGGCCAACGCACTACCAAGCGCCTTACGAAAGGGCAAAGCGGCCGATTTCGCGACGCTTGTTGAATGGCAACTGACCCCATCAGGTAGAGATCAACTGATGCAAGGCTTTGGTCGTGCCGTCAAACAAGCCAAAGTAATGCACATGCTTGAGCACGGCCCTGTTCCCCATCAAGAATTCATCGATGAAGAAGTGGGCAGCGCGGTACTTAAGACGTTGGAAGAGAAAGGCTGGGTTGAATCGGTAGAGAAAAAGCCGAAACGCCAGCCGTGGCCAGTTGAGCTCGAAAACGATCAAGATAAGCCAAAACTCAGTGAAGAACAGGCTATAGCAATAGCGACAGTAAATAGTCAAACCGACTTCGGTTGCTTCTTGCTAGAGGGTGTAACTGGCTCAGGTAAGACCGAAGTCTACCTGAATATGATCAAGCCGATTCTCGACCAAGGTAAACAAGCGTTAGTGTTAGTGCCCGAGATCGGTCTAACCCCTCAAACGATTAACCGCTTTAAGCGACGCTTTAATGTTCCAGTTGAGGTTATCCATTCTGGTTTAAACGATTCTGAGCGACTAAATGCTTGGTTGTCGGCGCGTGATAAAATAGCGGGCATTGTGATCGGTACTCGTTCAGCTCTGTTCACACCGTTCGCGGATCTGGGCATTATCATTGTCGATGAAGAGCACGACGCCTCTTACAAGCAGCAAGATAGCCTACGCTACCACGCTCGTGATGTTGCCATCATGCGTGCTCATAAAGCGCAGATTCCGGTTGTGCTAGGCTCGGCGACTCCGGCCTTTGAAACGCTGCACAACGCTCAGATCGGTAAATACAGTTACCTCACCCTGACCTCACGCGCAGGTGTCGCGCTGCCGACCACCAATAAAGTGTTGGACGTTAAGGGGGAATATCTAGAAAGTGGCTTGTCTGCGTCGTTGATTGCTGAAATGCAAAGACACCTCAAAGCAGGCAACCAAGTGATGTTGTTCCTCAATCGTCGTGGGTTTTCTCCCGCATTAATGTGTCACGATTGTGGTTGGACAGCGGAATGTAAGCGTTGTGATGCCTACTACACCTATCATCAATACAGCAATGAGATGCGCTGCCACCATTGTGGATCGCAGCAGCATATCGTGCACAATTGCCAAGGCTGTGGTTCGGCTAATTTAGTGACTGTAGGTGTCGGCACCGAGCAACTTGAAACACAACTTGGTCAACTATTCCCTGAATACAAAACCATTCGCATTGACCGAGACAGCACTCGCCGAAAAGGCAGTTTAGAAAGCGCGTTAGAATCGATTCGTAAAGGTGAATACCAAATTCTGATTGGTACACAGATGCTTGCTAAAGGGCATCACTTCCCAGATGTCACACTTGTGGCATTGCTGGACGTTGATGCCTCTTTATATAGCAGTGACTTTCGCGCCTCTGAGCGATTGGCTCAATTGTTTACTCAAGTCGCCGGTCGAGCAGGACGAGCCAGTAAGCCGGGGGAAGTTATCTTACAAACTCACCATCCAGAACACGGCTTATTACAGGCATTACTGCACAAAAACTACAACCACTTTGCTCAAACTGCATTGGCAGAGCGTAAACAAGCGATGTTGCCACCTTATACCTTCATGACTTTGTTTAGAGCGGAAGCCAATGACACTCGCTTAGTGGAAGAGTTTTTGCGTCAAGTGCGCCACACATTGGAATCGCATCCGTTATTTGACCAATATTGCATGGTGCTAGGACCAACCCCTGCACCACTAGCCAAACGAGCAGGTAAATCGCGCTGGCAGCTTATTTTACAAACACAGACTCGCTCGTTGATGCAAAAGCTATTAATGAGCGCCAAGCCAGCAATCAATATGTTACCCGCTGCGAAAAAAGTCCGTTGGTCACTCGATATTGAGCCGCAAGATCTGAGCTAAACCCACTTGGGTTAAAACTAATGATAAGTTTGTTCACAAATATTTCATATTTCTCGTGAGCAACTTCACACTAGTCATGTGATTTTTGTTAATCTAGCCGTAACTTTACATGGGTGAAACGAATAAAATATTGCAATAAAAAAAGTGTTAGCAACACTTTCACAATATCTATTCGATTACATTTATTATTCATGCCTTAGATACTTAGGCAGCAAAGGAATTAAAAAGAGGGTTTAATTTATGGCGACAATGAAGGATGTTGCCCAGCTAGCAGGCGTTTCAACAGCCACGGTATCACGTGCATTGATGAACCCTGAAAAAGTCTCGGTTTCTACTCGTAAGCGAGTTGAGACAGCAGTACTTGAAGCTGGATACTCACCCAATACATTAGCTAGAAACTTACGTCGCAACGAATCAAAAACCATCATCACTATTGTTCCTGATATCTGTGACCCGTATTTCGCAGAGATCATTCGTGGTATCGAAGATGCCGCAGTAGAAAATGACTACCTCGTTTTACTGGGTGATAGCGGCCAACAGAAGAAGCGTGAGTCTTCATTTGTTAACTTAGTATTCACCAAACAAGCTGACGGCATGCTACTACTTGGCACCGACCACCCGTTTGATGTCAGTAAGCCTGAACAAAAAAATTTACCGCCGATGGTGATGGCGTGTGAGTTTGCCCCTGAGCTTGAACTCCCTACCGTACACATCGATAACCTGACCTCAGCATTTGAAGCGGTGAACTACCTAGCTCAGTTAGGCCATAAACGTATCGCTCAAATCTCAGGGCCCATATCGGCAACGCTGTGTAAATTCCGCCAACAAGGTTACCAACAAGCGCTACGTCGTGCAGGAGTATCAATGAATCCTGCCTACAGCACTGTCGGTGACTTTACCTTTGAAGCGGGCGCTCAAGCTGTTCGTCAATTACTCGCTCTTCCTGAACAACCTACAGCGATCTTCTGTCATAACGATGCGATGGCCATCGGCGCGATTCAAGAAGCGAAAAAATTAGGCTTACGCGTTCCTCAAGACCTATCGATTGTCGGCTTTGATGACATCCAATTCGCTCAATACTGCGATCCACCGCTAACCACTATTTCTCAGCCTCGTTATGAGATTGGACGCCAAGCAATGTTGATGATGCTCGACGTACTTAAAGGCAACGATGTGCAAGCGGGGTCGCGCCTGCTTGAAGCCAAATTAGTCGTTCGAGGTAGTACAGCGCCGCCTCGAATCTAATCTGAAGAAATATCCTTATAATTCTGCGGCACATTTTGATGTGCCGCTTCCATTTCTGCACTGTTATCCTCGCTCAATCTGGATTACCATGAGAGCAGAATCAGCAACTATTGAATTGTCTTGTGGCTAATAGAGATTATGTAAAGCGCGGTCGTGGCACGAAAAAACCGACCAAGAAACAAGCCCCTCGCCGTAAACCATGGCGTAGTGGTCTTTTGGCGATCCTCCTTGCCGGTGGTTTTGGTTACGGCCTTTACCTATTGAGTAATGATCCTGAGCCGCCAGCACCGACTCCAGTGGTAACCAAACCAAAGCCTAAGCCGAAACCAGCAAAAGTAATTCCGCCCCCTCCAGAGGAGAAGTGGGATTACGTTGAAACCTTGCCAAGTCGTGAGATTGAAGTAAAAGCCAAAGAGCAACAGATCTCGAAGATCCCTTACATCATGCAATGTGGCGCGTACAAAACCTCAAGCCAAGCTGAAGCACGTAAGTTGGATATTGCTTTCCAAGGTATCTCAAGTTCAATCCGTAAAAAAGATGGAAGTAGCTGGTACCGTGTGGTTCTAGGGCCATATAAATTGAAGCGTGATGCAGAGCGAGATCGCCATAAGCTGCAGCGAGCGAAAATCGAACCTTGTGCTATTTGGAAAGACACCGAGTAGTTATAGATTTAGCCGCAGAAGCAGAAGCAGAAAAACCAAACACCGAAAGCCTCCCATTGTGGAGGTTTTCTTTTATCTACACCCTTTAGCCAAATTTCCTTACAACTTCCGCCGATAAGTTGCGCGACATCACTCGACCTTCCTTGAATTATCCGAGCACCATCCTCATATACTTTTTATACCCAAAGATAAGAAATATTAAGAGGCCCTACTCGTGACTACCATTGTATCTGTACGTCGTAATAATAAAGTCGTCATCGCGGGTGATGGACAAGTATCTCTAGGCAACACCGTAATGAAGGGCAATGCCCGTAAAGTACGTCGCCTATACAACAACAAAGTACTGGCCGGTTTTGCTGGCGGTACGGCAGATGCTTTCACGCTATTCGAAAAATTTGAAAGCAAGCTGCAAATGCACCAAGGCCACCTAACCAAAGCTGCCGTTGAGCTGGCGAAGGATTGGCGTAGCGACCGTGCTCTACGTAAATTAGAAGCACTGCTAGCAGTAGCGGATGAAACTGCTTCATTGATCATCACAGGTAACGGTGACGTAGTTCAACCAGAGAACGACCTGATTGCTATCGGTTCGGGCGGTAACTTCGCTCAAGCAGCAGCCACTGCACTATTAGAAAATACAGATTTAGATGCGCGTGAAATCGCAGAAAAGTCGCTGAACATTGCGGGCGATATCTGTGTATTCACCAACCATCACCACACTATTGAAGAACTAGAAAGCACCGTTGAGCTACCAAAACCAGAGTAACGACCGCTTCCATCAATAACGTTGTATTCAACAGTGATTAAAGAATTAAGGAAAAACCATGTCTGAGATGACTCCTCGCGAAATTGTTCACGAACTCAATCGCCACATTATTGGCCAAGACAACGCTAAGCGCTCAGTGGCTATCGCTCTTCGTAACCGCTGGCGTCGTATGCAGCTTGAAGAAAGTCTGCGTGTTGAAGTATCACCAAAAAACATCCTGATGATCGGCCCAACCGGTGTAGGTAAAACTGAAATTGCTCGCCGTCTAGCTAAACTAGCAAACGCGCCTTTCATCAAGGTAGAAGCGACTAAGTTCACTGAAGTTGGCTACGTTGGTAAAGAAGTTGAGACCATCATCCGTGATCTAACGGACGTTGCCATCAAGATGACACACCAACAAGCGATGGAAAAAGTACAGTACCGCGCTGAAGAACAAGCTGAAGAACGCATTCTTGATGCCCTTCTACCACCAGCACGTGATGCTTGGGGTCAGAACGAGCAATCAACTGAAGATACCACTTCTTCAAACACTCGTCAGATTTTCCGCAAGAAACTGCGTGAAGGTAAGCTAGATGACAAAGAGATTGAAGTTGATGTAGCGGCGCCACAAATGGGTGTTGAAATCATGTCACCTCCAGGCATGGAAGAGATGACAAACCAGCTACAAGGCATGTTCCAAAACCTCGCTGGCGATACCAAGAAAAAGCGTAAGATGAAAATCAAAGACGCATTCAAAGCACTAACGGAAGAAGAAGCTGCGAAGCTTGTGAACCAAGAAGAGCTAAAAGAGAGCGCGATCTTCAACGCTGAAAACAACGGCATCGTATTCATCGATGAGATCGACAAAATCTGTAAGCGTGGCGACAGCTCTGGCCCAGACGTATCTCGTGAAGGTGTTCAGCGTGACCTGCTCCCTCTTATCGAAGGCAGCACAGTATCAACTAAGCACGGTATGGTTAAAACTGACCACATCTTGTTTATCACTTCAGGTGCATTCCAAGTGGCTAAGCCATCTGATCTGATCCCTGAATTGCAAGGTCGTCTGCCAATCCGTGTCGAACTAGAAGCACTATCAGCACATGATTTCAAACGTATTCTTACTGAGCCAAAGGCATCACTGACAGAACAGTACATTGCCCTGATGAAAACAGAAGATGTCGGCATTGAGTTCACTGAAGATGGCATCAACCAAATTGCTGACGCAGCATGGCGTGTGAACGAAACCACTGAAAACATCGGTGCGCGTCGTCTACATACCGTCATGGAGCGCCTAATGGATGAGATTTCATTCGACGCAACAGACCGAGCAGGCAGCAAATTAGTGATTGATGAAGCTTATGTAATATCTAAGCTTGGCGAGCTCGTAGAAGACGAAGACCTAAGTCGCTTCATCCTGTAGCACAAGAAACTCCAACTTATTGCTCTATCTCAAAGAAATAGCAGCTAATAAGCGAATTCAAGGCCCACTTTCGAGTGGGCTTTTTATTACCCGAAAAATGGGCGTATACTCAAATCACAGTATGAAACGAAGACTTACAAAGAATTAGACCTACGATGAAACAATCTCTACTGATTTGGCTTGATGCCGCACGCCCAAAAACTCTGCCTCTCGCACTTGTCTCTATTCTTACAGGAAGTAGTTTAGCGTTCGCTGGTGGTCATTTTTCTTTATCAATAGCCCTGCTGGCATTTTTAACCGCCACTCTATTACAGATTCTGTCGAACTTAGCCAATGACTATGGCGACGCGGTAAAAGGCACAGACAACGAAAACCGTCTAGGGCCAACACGTGCAATGCAATCTGGCGCGGTGACCGCGAAAACCATGAAGCAAGCGATCATCCTCAACATCGTATTTACCATGCTCGCAGGGCTGATTCTTATCTTTCATGCCTTAACCTCGATTGAGAGTATCTTATCTTTCATTGCGTTAGGCGTATTAGCCATTGTTGCAGCCATCGCTTACACCGTCGGCAATAAACCTTATGGTTATATTGGCCTTGGTGACTTATCGGTATTTATCTTCTTCGGTTTGTTAGGCGTTTCAGGGACTTATTTCTTACACACTGGCCATGTTGAACCAAGCCTGTTTCTGCCTGCACTAGGCTGCGGATTGATGGCGGTTGCGGTACTCAATATCAACAACATGCGTGATATCGAAAACGACAGCGAATGTGGTAAGCGCACCATGGCGGTTCGCCTAGGGCAACGCAAAGCCAAGCACTATCATTTTGCACTGCTTGGGCTCGCCCTTGCCTCTTTCGCTATCTACCTGCTGATTCAAGAAAAACCGGTCTGGATCAGCCTGCCGTTTTTACTAAGCATTATTATTGTTTATAAGCACGGTAAGGCCGTTTGGGAAACCGAAAAGCCAGCGCAGATTGCACCAATGATGCCCGTGATAGTGAAATGTTCACTGGTCACTAACCTATTGTTTGCAGGGGTTGTCGTAGCTCAAACTCTATTGAGTTAAATAAGACTAATCATTGCAAAGGGATCAAGCACCGATATACTCAAAGTAAGCTCATTGTTCAAAAGGTATACTAATGGAATACAACACTTCAGCACTGTGCGACATATATTTGGATCAAGTTGATGTCGTGGAGCCAATGTTCAGCAACTTCGGTGGACGTGCATCCTTCGCAGGACAGATCACGACATTAAAGTGTTTTGAAGACAATGCTTTAATTCGCTCCGTATTAGAACAAGATGGTTTGGGGCGTGTGTTGTTAATCGATGGTGGCGGCTCACTGCGTAAAGCGCTGATCGATGCTGAGATTGCCCTACTTGCTGAAGACAATGAGTGGGAAGGTATTGTGGTTTACGGCTGCGTACGCGAAGTCGATGAGTTAGAAGACATGAATCTTGGTATTCAGGCTTTAGCCTCTATTCCTGTGGGTGCAAGCCAAGAAGGTGTCGGCGAATTGGATGTACCTGTGAACTTTGGCAGCGTGACCTTCTTACCTGAAGATTACCTCTATGCAGACAACACTGGCATTATTCTTTCGGCAGAGCCTTTGGATGTAGAACTCGATCTGGATGTTGAAGAAGAAGAGGCCGAGTAACTCACTCAGCTTCAAATAATAAAACAAGCCAAAGAACACAAAGCATAAGAATACAAACGAAAACGCCCGCTACTGAGTAGCGGGCGTTTTTTTAAATCTGAAGAGTCGATTACTCTACGTCATCCATTTTACCAAGAAGGTTACGGATGCGATCTTGCCATGCTGAATGCTCTTCCTGCATTTGCTGAGTTTTTTGCTCTAGCTCGTGACGGCTTGCTTTAAGCTCACCAGCTTCTGTTGCTAGTGCTTGTTTCTCTTCTTTAAGCTCTTCCACTTCCATTTGAAGAAGTGCAATTGTATCTACTGCTGTTTGAATTTTTGCTTCTAGCTGCTCTAGTACTTCAAAAGACATTCTGGCCTACCTTTAAGTTATCCGTTTGATGGTGAAGGTTCACTCCACTTATTTCCCCATTCTACTCAGCAGAGCAAGGATAAACACTCAATATATTCGATATTTTGCGCCATTCGATGAAAAAAACAGCGCTTTTTACCGAATATTGACGTGAGTGATTACCGCCACAAGGGCAAACCGATTATTTTGATGAATAATAACTGTTTTCCACTGCGAATTGATCGAGAGCAATCTCCAAAAAACAAAAAAGCAAACGTTTCCTTTGGGATATGGTAAAATTCGCCGCGAAATTTCTATTCCCCCTTTGATAATTTTGGAGTCCGCATGAAACGCGATTTAGCAATGTCATTCTCTCGTGTCACAGAAGGTGCAGCACTAGCTGGTTACAAGTGGCTTGGTCGTGGCGATAAAAACGCTGCAGATGGCGCTGCTGTAGAAGTAATGCGTAGCCTACTAAACAAAACCGAAATTAGCGGTGAGATTGTTATCGGCGAAGGTGAAATCGATGATGCACCTATGCTATATATCGGTGAAAACGTCGGTGTGGGCGGCGATGCTGTCGATATCGCCGTAGACCCAATTGAAGGGACTCGCATGACAGCTATGGGTCAATCAAATGCATTGGCGGTATTGGCTGCAGGCGAAAAAGGCAGCTTCCTTAAAGCGCCTGACATGTACATGGAAAAATTGGTTGTTGGCCCTGGCGCTAAAGGCGTAATTGACCTAGAGCTGCCACTAACAGAAAACCTAGAAAACATCGCGAAAGCATTAGGTAAAACACTCGATACGCTAGTAGTAACCACACTGGCTAAGCCTCGTCACGATCAAGTCATTGCCGACATGCAAGCCATGGGCGTTCGTGTATTTGCTGTACCAGACGGTGATGTTGCTGCTTCTATCCTAACGTGTATGCCAGACAGCGAAGTAGACGTAATGTACTGCATCGGCGGCGCGCCTGAAGGTGTCGTTTCTGCTGCTGTTATTCGCGCACTCGACGGTGACATGCACGCTCGTCTTCTTCCTCGTCATGAAGTAAAAGGCGATACAGAAGAGAACCGCAAGCACGGTGAGCTTGAACTAGAGCGTTGTGCAGAAATGGGCGTAACGGCAGGCATCGTCTTGAAAATGGAAGACATGGCACGCAGCGATAATGTTGTATTCTCGGCAACAGGTATTACTAAGGGTGATCTTCTAGAGGGCATCACTCGCACAGGCAATATCGCAACCACAGAAACTCTGCTTATCCGTGGTCGCTGTCGTACGATTCGCCGCATCAAATCTATCCACTACCTAGAGCGTAAAGACCCAGAAGTAATCGGTCACATCCTGTAGACCTAAACTAGCTCTAACAGAAACGTTCCAAGGCTGATACCAAGTATCAGCCTTTTGTTTTATTAGTGCACCAGAATCTCACCATTTGCTGTCGCTAGAGTAAAACGCTGTCTATATAGTAAATCCCCATCAATATAGTAAATGGTTTGCTTTATAAACACCTTGCCTCATAATAGTAAGGTTGATGAGGTAGGGATAGTATGAAAACAAGCGACAAAATCTTACAGACCATTAAGCGTCAAGGCGCGGTAACCGCGAAACAACTGTCAGAAGAGTTTGGCATGACGACAATGGGTGCAAGGCAACATCTGCAAAGTCTGGAAGATGACGGTATTCTTGCGTTTCATGATGTGAAAGTAAAAGTGGGTCGCCCGACTCGCCACTGGTCCCTGACTCAACAAGGCCATAGCCAATTTTCAGACCGACACGGTGAACTCACTATTCAAGTAATTGATGCCGTAGAAAATCTATTTGGTCAAGAAGGGTTGGCTAAGGTTGCTGCCGAGCGAGAACAACACACTCTGAAGCAGTATCAATCTGCACTGTCTGGCTGTGATTCGCTCATGAGTAAGCTTGAAAAACTCACACAGCTTCGTGAAGACGAAGGCTACATGGCTGAACTTCAAGAGCATGATGAGCACTACATCTTAATTGAGAACCACTGCCCCATCTGTAAAGCAGCAACTCGCTGCCCTAGCCTATGCCAATCTGAGCTCAATGTTTTCACTGAACTGCTCAAAAATGAGTGTCATGTAAGCCGCACTGAACACATTATTGCCGGCGAGAGACGCTGTACTTATACCTTAACGCCCACGCCTTTATCGTAATACCAAGTGCTAAGGGCTAGTCCCAACCCACCGATTCCGTCTCAATATTGAGAAAATGAGAATAGATTAAAATTTGTACAAATTTATTTCTTAAGCTTAAAGCATATGAAACACGCTTAATGCTAAGGAAGGAATCATGGCACAGCCACAGCCAAATCAAAAACTGCCCCCCTTTGATGAACTGGTCCAACTCGCCAAAAGCGATCCGAAAGCATTCAATCAATTCAAACACGAAATGTGCGAGCAGATGATTTGTTCGGCCTCGGAAACTATGCAAGACAGGCTACGCGCTCAGCAAAGTCACATCGATTTGGTGGTCGGTCGCTGTAAAAATCCACATCATGTTAATGTCGTGCTCATGCAGGAGCTTCGTTGTCAGGTCTGTAAATTCCAAGATTCACTCGAAGGTCGCTGTAGTTTTGAAGAACCTAAAACTGAAAATGTCGTGCCTTTCAGGCCGAATACAGAACCCAAAATGTACTAAAAGTAGAAAAGTATCAAAAAGAAAAAAGGGAGCGCAATGCTCCCTTTTTACTGATGAATCATCCAATCTTTAAACTGGATCTTCACCGTAATCATTACGGCCTTCTGTGCCTTTCAACAAACCACACTCAATCAGAATCCATAAGCCACACACTAACGCTGCAACGGTCGCAACCATATGGATTGGCGATACCGGCTCAGTGGTAGTCGCTGCCATTGGCGAAGCCAAACGACCCAGTACTAGGGGCACATTTAGTAGTAACCAGTAATTCGACTTATTGCGGTCGTGCCAGCGCTTAGCGGTGACCGCAAGATCTGGGATCACTAGCAGCAATAGGAATACTGGCAGTAGGATGTAAGAGTAAGCAGGGAACAACACAGAGATACCAGAAGCAAAACCAGTAATCGCTATGTAGTAGAAAATATTCCAAATCCAGTAAGTCTTACGACCAATTCTCCCTTTGAAAGAGAGCAGTAAATCTTTCATCGACATCTTAAAACACTCAAAAATTAATACGCTACCAAAAAGTTAGCAGCAAATAGTTAGTGAATCACTTTTAGTTAGTTGATTATTTTTAGCTAGTTAATCACTTTCTGAAAGCAACTTTTATCCATATCCCGTATGTTGACCGTTAGGCTACGGATATGGCTTGCCTGTTCTTGTAAGGTTTGCATTAACAAACGCGACAATTCTCTTTTCTGTTCTTCAGTACGTCCAGAAAGTAACTCGAAGCTAATATGAACAAAATCTACATTGTCCTCTTCATCACCGACCAACCAGTTATGACAGCGTAGTGAACGAGACTTCACAGAAGGTACATCAAACAAACCACAGTTTAATGTAACTTGATGAAGGTCTTCCAGTAAACCTTGGATATTCACTCGCTCATCCACTGAATTTGAGTACTCTAGAACTAGATTCGGCATTATTACTTCCTATTGTTAACGCAATCGTTTGTCCCTTAATAGCAACTAACGATGAAAAATCCGAGAAGTTAGCTATTATTCTGTCTGCCGGATCACTGATATTTGCTCAAAATCTACTCTGACCATTGAGTAAGATCCAAGAAAGTCATGACCACAGTCATGATCTGTTGATATTATTCTGTTATATTATTTCGTAATAAAGTTTACTTTTTTACATTCGATTTATTTAAATACTTTGGAGATATTCCTATGCGTCATCCTGTAGTTATGGGTAACTGGAAACTAAACGGCAGCAAAGAAATGGTTGTTGATCTACTAAACGGTCTTAACGCTGAACTTGAAGGCGTAACAGGCGTAGACGTAGCAGTTGCTCCACCAGCACTTTTCGTTGATCTTGCTGAGCGTACGCTTACTGAAGCGGGCAGCGCTATCATCCTAGGTGCTCAAAACTCTGACCTAAACAACAGCGGTGCATTCACTGGCGACATGTCTCCAGCAATGCTTAAAGAGTTCGGCGCATCTCACATCATCATCGGTCACTCTGAGCGTCGTGAATACCACGCTGAGTCTGACGAATTCGTTGCTAAGAAATTCGCATTCCTAAAAGAGAACGGCCTAACTCCAGTTCTTTGTATCGGTGAATCTGAAGCACAAAACGAAGCAGGCGAAACTGTTGCTGTATGTGCTCGTCAACTTGACGCTGTTATCAACACTCAAGGTGTTGAAGCTCTTGAAGGCGCTATCATCGCTTACGAACCAATCTGGGCTATCGGTACTGGTAAAGCAGCTACAGCTGAAGATGCACAACGCATCCACGCTCAAATCCGTGCACACATCGCAGAGAAATCTGAAGACGTTGCTAAGAAAGTTGTTATCCAATACGGCGGTTCTGTTAAGCCAGAAAACGCAGCAGCTTACTTCGCACAACCAGACATCGATGGTGCTCTAGTTGGCGGCGCAGCACTTGACGCGAAAAGCTTCGCAGCTATCGCTAAAGCAGCAGCTGAAGCAAAAGCTTAATTTAAACTTCACCGTTTAGATTAGATGAAAGGTCAACTTAGGTTGGCCTTTTTTGTGCCTGCCGTTTGTAAAAACTCAAACGACAGGCACAAAAAAACCGCTGAACAATCAGCGGTTTTTAATATTTTTTAAGCGAACGCTAAGCTTGGCTTAGAATAACTCTTCTGCAACGCGGAACAACTCAGAACGGTCTGGGTTCTGCATGTTCTCGATACAGTCGATGATATCGTGGTGAACAAGAGCTTCTTTCTCGATACCAACACAACGACCACCTTGACCTTCTTGAAGAAGGTGAACAGCGTAGTTGCCCATACGAGAAGCCAGTACACGGTCAAATGCAGTAGGACGACCACCACGTTGAATGTGACCAAGAACGGTTGCGCGAGTCTCACGACCTGTTGCCGTTTCAATCTCTTTAGCCAATTCGTTCGCGTCCATCATTAGTTCAGTTAGAGCGATAATTGCGTGCTTCTTGCCTTTCGCAATACCATCTTGGATATTGCTGATTAGCTGATCTTTATCTAGGCCAGTCTCAGGTGTAATGATGTACTCACAACCACCCGCGATTGCTGACATAAGCGTAAGGTCACCACAGTGACGGCCCATGATTTCAACAATAGAAATACGTTGGTGAGAAGAAGACGTATCACGTAGACGGTCGATTGAATCGATAACAGTGTTAAGCGCAGTTAGGTAACCGATAGTGTAATCAGTACCCGCGATATCATTATCGATTGTGCCTGGAAGACCGATACATGGGTAACCCATCTCAGTCAGTTTCTTAGCACCCATGTAAGAACCGTCACCACCGATAACAACAAGTGCTTCGATACCGTGCTTCTTAAGGTTCTCGATGCCTTTCTCACGAACAGCAACGTCTTTGAACTCAGGGAAACGTGCAGAACCTAAGAAAGTACCACCACGGTTGATCACGTCAGATACGCTTGAACGGTCAAGCTTTTCGATACGGTCTTCCACAAGGCCTTGGTAGCCGTCGTAAATGCCGTAAACTTCAATGCCAACTGATAGCGCAGTACGAACTACACCGCGAACTGCTGCGTTCATGCCTGGAGCGTCACCACCACTGGTCAAAACACCGATCTTCTTAATCATGCTCACCCTCGATTTTTGGGAATCTATTATTCAATTCTTGTTCTTGCTGATTGTATATCAACAAGATTTTAAATCTATATTTGTACGTTATGTTACATTTCCTCAACAGGAATAGCACTTAAATCACGTAAAATTATGTAACATTTCTACTTCTGTAAGAGTATTACAGTTTTACTCAATAACTTTGTTGATTCACATCAGAATCAACATTAATTGTTACTAAGGTGATTTTTGAATCACCTTCGAGTTAGCAATTTTTACTCACTTTAGTTCAAAAGCCATTCACTTGCCATTTGCTGCCTGATTTTTAGACGCATTACCATGAGTGAAATTTCTGCTGCTTCTCTGGTCCAAATACGACCGAATATGGATCTTGATGAATTAATACATCAGCATCAGGGAACACTGAAATAAGCTTGTCCTCTACTTCATCAGAAATGCGGTGTGCTTCAATCAGTGGGATATTGTCTTCGAGTTCTAAATGCAATTGAATGAAACGAACAGGCCCAGAACGGCGCGTTCTTAGTTGATGTACACCCAGTACCCCTTCCACACTCAACGATGCCTCTTTAATTTGTTTGAGCTCTTCATCGGGTAGCTTGTGATCAAGTAGAGATTGCACCGCTTCCATCGCCATTTGGTAAGCACTGTAAAGAATGTAGATGCCGATACCAATCGCGAATACCGAGTCTGCTTGACCGATACCAAACCAGCTCAGTGCTAGCGCCAGCATAATCGCCGCATTCATATAGAGGTCAGATTGATAATGCAGTGAGTCAGCCGCAATTGCTTGGCTACCCGTTTTGCTCACAACATGCTTTTGGAATCGAACCAAACCGAAGGTCATGACCATTGCGAACAAGCTGACATAAATACCAATTTCAGGAGAGTTCAGTTCATGCGGTCGGAAGAAACGTTCAATACCGTTAAGAATAAGGAAACAAGCAGAACCAGAAATAAACATCGCTTGTGCTAATGCAGCAAGAGATTCGGCCTTGCCATGACCAAAGGTATGTTCTTTATCAGCTGGCTGCAGAGAGTAACGAACCACCACAAGGTTGACGACAGAAGCGGCGATATCCAACAGTGAGTCAACAACAGAAGCTAATAAACTGACTGAGCCTGTCACCCACCACGCTGCAACCTTCACAACCAATAATATGGAGGCAATGATGGTGGCAGCCCAAGCGGCGAGCGTAACTAAACGTGCGTATTCTTGTTTCATAAATTGGCTATAAAGTGACTGATAGCACAAAGTATAACCCGCAAAACACCGATTGAATATGACAGCTAGGATCTAATACGTTCATTTTAAAGATCAAAAAAAGCGGCACTAGGCCGCTTCTTTCTAAACACTTTCAATCAATCCAGCTTTTTCAAACCATGAATTACTTGTCTTTGTTCATGCGTTTTTCCATTTTGTCCGCACATTTAGCCATGCGATCTTGCTGGATTTCTTTCAGTTGAGTCTTCTGTTCAGGTGTTAGTACGCTCATCATTTGATGTTGCTTCTTCAGCATGGTTAAACGACGCTCTGTTTGCTTCTCTACCATTTGGCTTGCTAGGTCGTTTGCCGCCGCTTCATCAAAGGTATCGGCTAGAACTAAATCTTGAACTTTCTCGTGGTGCGCTTTCATCTGCGCCATCTTGTCCGCTTTATTACCTGAATGTTTTGCTTTCATCTCAGCACGGTTCGCTTCACGTATCTCTTTTAGCTCTGCTTTTTGAGCATCCGTCAGATCCAGTTGACGCATCACTTTTTTGTCAAAGCCGCCACACTTGCCGTGCATGCCTTTGTGGTCACCTTTATCGCCACCGCCATATGCGAACGCGCTTGCTGTACCTAACATAAGTGGAAGTGCCGCAGCTACTAGTACAAGTTTCTTAGTCATTTTCATAATTTTTGCCTCAATTCGGTATAATCAGTCATGTGTTGCGTTTGTTTTCAGCGCTTAGATATAGATTAGTCTTTCCCTCGTAAAGCGACGTTTAGAAAGCGTAAAGAATCGTAAAGAGTGAAAGTTGACGAATAATTAGCAGTATTATTAACCTATAAACAACTGATTAAGGCTTCCCAATGGCGAACATTCTTCTTATTGATGACGACACCGAGCTAACCGGCTTACTTAAAGACATACTGAGCTTTGAGGGATTCACTGTTTCCGAAGCCAATGACGGCTATGCGGGGTTGGAAGCTATCAATGATGAGATAGATTTGATTCTTTTGGACGTGATGATGCCGCGCCTTAACGGTATGGAAACGCTAAAGAAACTAAGAGAAAATTGGGAAACGCCAGTACTGATGCTGACAGCTAAAGGTGAAGAGATCGACCGTGTTATTGGCCTTGAGCTTGGCGCAGATGATTACTTGCCAAAGCCTTTCAGTGACCGAGAGCTGCTCGCTCGTATTCGTGCCATCTTACGTAGAACGCAGATCAACACCGCTCCTAAAGCAGCCAGTGATAAGATTCAATATCAAGACATTGAAGTATTTCCAGGTAAACAAGAAGCTTATTGTAATGGCCAGCTTATCGATCTTACCACCACCGAGTTCGCTTTGCTGAGTCACCTAATCCAGAACCCAGGGCAAGTGATCACCAAGGAAGCGTTGAGTTTGGATGTTCTGGGTAAAAGGCTGGCGGCGTTTGACCGCGCGATAGACATGCATATATCTAATCTGCGCAAGAAGATTCCAGAACGTACTGACGGTAAGTCTCGCATCAAAACCTTACGAGGCCGTGGCTACTTATTGGTAGAGGAAGATTAATGCGTATCCCTAAAATCACCAGCTTATATGGACGTATCTTTGCTATCTTTTGGTTCACCATGTTACTGGTGCTTTTGTCGGTACTGTCACTTCCCCATTTAGACCCGCGAGTGGCGCGCGATGTGCCTGCCGATCATCTCGATAAACTCGAACGTATCGCTAAATTCACAGAAAAGCGCTACGCCAAAGAATCTAACTTGGGAAAAATAGTGTTCCAACTTGAGGCACCGCGTAGCCGCAAGGATTCTCGTGCTCGTATTTACCTAACCGACCTTGAAGGCGCGGTCCTTACATCGAAAAGACACTCAAATTACAAACTTAAAGCGATTCGTAATTTTGTTACCTCGATAGATAACCCTGAATTACCCAAGCAAAAGTTATACGGACATTACATGGTAGCAGGGCCAGTCCCTATCACACTCGCTGGAGAAGAATTACTGATGTATGCCGGAGTAAAATGGAACCAACCTCCTCCATTTTTGCTGCGCTTATTTGATAGACCTTTACAGTTATTGCTTGCGGTAATGCTAGCAAGTACCCCACTGCTATTATGGTTAGCTTGGGCATTGAGCCAACCTGCTCGTAGGCTTGAACGCGCAGCACAACGTGTGGCGAAAGGTCAGTTTGAGGTCGATCCCACACTCGAAAAAGGCACCTCAGAATTCAGACAAGCGGGTGAGAGCTTTAACCAGATGGTCGAAGCGGTTAATCAGATGATTTCGGGGCAACAACGCCTACTTTCAGATATCTCACACGAGCTACGATCGCCATTGACCCGCCTTCGCATGGCCAATGCTCTTGCGATTCGTAAACAGGGTGAGAGCCAAGAGTTAGAACGTATTGATATGGAAGCTCAGCGATTAGAGCAAATGATCAGTGAGCTACTGACGCTATCACGCATGCAGGTCGACAGCCATATTACTCGTGAGGTTCAGCCTATTTCGAGCTTATGGGAAGAGATTTTAAAAGATGCAGAATTTGAAGCTGAACAGATGGGTAAATTACTGACGTTTTCAGAGATCCCAGACCGTTCTATTTCGGGTAACCCTAAGCTACTGATGAGTGCCTTGGACAATATTACGCGCAATGCTATCTACTACGGTAAAGACCAAGTCGATGTGCAATTCGATGTTGTCCAAGATCGGCTGACGATTTGCGTAAATGATAATGGCGATGGTGTGCCTGATGACGAACTGGATTCTATCTTTAGACCTTTCTACCGAGTTTCAACGGCACGAGATCGTAACTCTGGCGGCACAGGGCTTGGCCTAACCATTACAGAGAGTGCGATTCGTCAACACAGCGGAACCATCACTGCAAGCCGTAGCCAGCTCGGTGGATTACAACTCAAAATCACCCTGCCTATCCTGCCAGTGTAATACCCCTACAAAGATCGCAGTTGATAATGATTTCCATTATCATTATGGTAAGTCCTCTAATTAAGGAGGATTTACCATGTCACACTCTTTTCCTGCTCTACCCTACGCCTACGACGCCCTAGAACCTTACATTGACGCTAAGACGATGGAAGTGCACTACAGCAAGCACCATAGAACCTACTACGATAAGTTTGTTGCGGCGATTTCTGGCAGTGAACTTGAGCAGCAATCTCTGACCGAGATCTTCGCTAACATCTCTCAGCACAGCCCTGCCGTTCGCAACAATGGCGGCGGTTACTACAACCATATTTTATATTGGAACTGCATGGCTCAAGATGGCGGGGGTGAACCAGCAGGTAAACTTGGCGACGCGATCCAAAGTACTTTCGGAGATTTCGAGACGTTCCAAGATCAGTTCGCTCAAGCGGCAATCAATACCTTCGGTTCAGGCTTTGCTTGGTTGGTAGTAGAAGAAGGACAACTGAAAATCATCTCGACCTCAAACCAAGACAACCCGTGGATGGATACCATCGCCAGCAACGGTGAGCCGATTCTTGCACTGGATGTCTGGGAACACGCCTACTACATCAGCTACCAAAACCGTCGCCCTGATTACATCAATGCATGGTGGAACGTGGTGAATTGGAATGCGGTTTCTGAAAACTACGCACAAGCACTCGCGAATAAAGCGTAAGCCAATGGTGGTGAACTGTACTCACTCAGCTTGCCACCGTATACTCTGGCTATCTTTGATTATTCTTGTGAACCAACATGTTTGATATCGCTCTATACGAACCTGAAATTGCGCCCAATACGGGTAACATCATCCGCCTATGTGCTAACTGCGGCGCAAACCTGCACCTGATTGAGCCGCTTGGCTTTGATTTTGAAGAGAAGAAAGTTCGTCGTGCTGGCTTGGATTACCACGACCTAGCGCGTGTTAAGCGTCACAAGAACCTAGAAGCCTTTCTTGAGTATCTAGAGAATGAACGCGAGGGTGACTTCCGCATCTTTGCTTGCACGACAAAGACCACAGGTCACCACGTGGATGCGAAATTCCAACAAGGTGATGTGTTGATGTTTGGCCCTGAGACACGTGGCCTGCCTGCAGAGTTCATCGAAAGCATGCCAATGGAACAACGCATTCGTATTCCAATGATGCCAGATGCGCGTAGCCTCAACCTATCTAACGCGGTTGCTATTATTGCATTCGAAGCGTGGCGACAAATGGGCTTTGAAGGCGCGGTATAACCGAACGCTCACCCCCTGCTAGCAATAAAAAAGGCTCTTACCATTATCACTTTCTTGCGAAGGATAAAGGTAAGAGCCTTTTCTGTTTTTCCCTCTATATAAAGAAGAGATAAAAACAAAGAAGAGAAAAAACGGATTAGTTTAAGCGGTTACGATCGTTGTCATCGTCTTTCTTCTCAAATTCACCCTCAAAGGTGTTGCCGTCTTTTGATTGGTCGGAGGGATCGCGATTGAATGGGTCTTGTCCAAATGGACTCTGACCAAAACCAGCCTGTCCACCCGCATGGAAACCGCCAGACATATTGGTCACCACCATTTTTTCCATCATTTTCTTAGCAATCATCGCTCTTGGTGCTGGTAGCAATACCAACATACCGAGTGCGTCCGTCATAAAGCCAGGAGTCAGCAGCAATACACCAGCAACCGCAAGCATCACGCCTTCAAGAATCTGTTGTGCTGGCATTTCGCCTTGTTGTAATCGACCTTGCACAGACATAAGTGTTTGAATGCCTTGGCTACGAACAAGCGATGCACCAACAAATGCAGTAATCAAAACCAACGCAATAGTTAGCCACAATCCTAAGAAGCCACCAACTTGAATAAATAGCCCAATCTCAATGATGGGTACGAAGATAAATAGTAATAATAAGATAGGAAACACACGCCCTCCTTTGTTACATCCAGTTTACGCTGAAAGCCCTATCAATCTCAAATTTATCCTGTAAATAAGCGTGTTTATTGACCGAGAATAACTTTGCAAAATATTGACGAAACAAAACCGAAAAAGGTGATCAACTTAATATTTTTATGCGCTAAGTACAGTATCATGTGCCACATAAGTCAGGACGGATTTATCAGCCCAATATTCTAGCGAACGGAGTATTTGCACACAGAATAGGCTAATAACTAACTATATAATCAGAATAATTCTCTAAGGATCCTGTTATGGCTAATCTATCAGAAGCTCAAGTTGAAGCTCCTCAAGCTACTCGTCTCGAAGAAGATCTACTAGGTCAACGTCATGTTCCGGCTGATGCTTACTACGGCATCCACACTCTACGCGCAGTTGAAAACTTCAACATCTCAAATGTAACGATCTCAGATGTACCTGAATTCGTTCGCGGTATGGTGATGACAAAGAAAGCAGCGGCTTTAGCAAACAAAGAGTTAGGTGTAATCCCAAGCGAAGTAGCTAAATACATCATCGAAGCTTGTGACCTCATTCTAGACACTGGTAAGTGCATGGATCAGTTCCCATCGGATGTATTCCAAGGTGGTGCTGGTACTTCTGTAAACATGAATGCTAACGAAGTTGTGGCAAACGTGGCACTTGAACTTATGGGCAAAGAAAAAGGCCAATATGAGTTCATCAACCCGAATGACCATGTAAACCGCAGCCAATCAACTAACTGTGCTTACCCAACTGGTTTCCGTATCTCAGTTTACAACAGCGTTCGTAAACTGATTGACGCTATCGAATACCTAAAAGGTGCATTCGAGCTTAAGAGCCAAGAATTCAACACAATCCTGAAGATGGGTCGTACTCAACTTCAAGATGCTGTTCCAATGACGGTTGGCCAAGAGTTCCACGCTTGGGCTGTAACCATCAACGAAGAAATCAAAAACCTAGAATACACTTCAAAGCTATTGCTTGAAGTTAACCTAGGCGCAACGGCTATCGGTACTGGTCTGAACGCAGCACCGGGTTACCAAGGCCTAGCAGTGAAACACCTAGCAGAAGTAACGGGCTTAGAGTGTGTAGCGGCTGAAGATCTTATCGAAGCAACATCTGACTGTGGCGCATACGTAATGACGCACGGTGCACTTAAGCGCCTAGCGGTTAAACTGTCTAAGATTTGTAACGACTTACGTCTTCTTTCTTCAGGCCCACGCACTGGCTTTAACGAACTAAACCTACCTGAACTGCAAGCTGGCTCTTCAATCATGCCAGCTAAAGTAAACCCAGTTGTGCCTGAAGTTGTAAACCAAGTTTGCTTTAAAGTTCTAGGTAACGACAACACGGTTTCTTTCGCAGCAGAAGGCGGTCAGCTTCAACTGAACGTAATGGAACCTGTTATCGCACAAAGCATGTTTGAGTCTCTAGACATTCTAACAAACGCATGTGTGAACCTACGCGACAAGTGTGTAGACGGCATTACTGTGAATAAAGAAGTGTGTGAATCTCACGTATTTAACTCTATCGGTATCGTCACTTACCTAAACCCATACATTGGCCACCACGAGGGTGATGTTGTTGGTAAGATCTGTGCTGAAACAGGTAAAAGCGTTCGTGATGTAGTTCTAGAACGCGGGTTATTAACCGAAGAAGAACTTGATGACATTTTCTCTGTTGAAAATTTGATGCATCCTCAGTATAAAGCAAAACGCTACGAATAACGTTAGCGAAAAAGGGCTCCAAACGGAGCCCTTTTTTAGGCTCCAATACGGTTAACCATGTTAATTTTGTGGGTTTCTATTGGTTGCACTTTTGCGAAATAGAATCTAAACCATAGAACTATTATGTGAACATTCCAGCGGCGAATGTTCACATAATAAAATCTAAAATGAGGTGTTACTTATGATTGCAGTAGAACTATTTGTCGTCCTGCTCTTTATCTTTTTGGGGGCCAGAATTGGCGGTATCGGTATTGGTTTTGCCGGTGGTGCTGGTGTTATTGCCCTTTCACTGATTCTTGGCGTTCCAACAAGCCAGTCTTTCATCCCGATCGACGTAATCTTGATCATCATGTCGGTTATCACCGCAATTGCTGCTATGCAGGTTGCGGGCGGTATGGACTGGTTGGTACAAATTGCAGAAAACTTTTTGCGTAAACACCCTGAACGCATCACCTTTTACGCGCCGATTGTGACCTTTGTAATGACACTAATGGCCGGTACTGGTCACACAGCATTCTCTACGCTTCCTGTAATAGCAGAAGTAGCGAAAGGCCAAGGTGTTCGTCCTTCTCGTCCACTGTCTATCGCAGTTGTCGCCTCTCAAATTGCTATCACAGCTTCGCCAATCTCGGCTGCCGTTGTCGCTTTCGCAGCAATGCTGGCACCCTTTGGTGTTGATTACCTAACGCTATTGATGGTTTGTATCCCAACAACCTTCATCGCTTGTATGGTTGGTGCGGTTGTTGCTAACTACATGGGTAGCGAACTGAAAGACGATCCTGTTTACCAAGAACGTCTAGAGAAAGGCCTAATCAAACTGGCGACAGAAGAGAAACGTGAAATTCTACCAACAGCGAAGAGAGCAACGTACATCTTCCTAGCAGCGATTGGTTTCGTGGTTTGCTACGCAGCGGCTATCTCTAGCTCTGTTGGCCTAATTGAAAACCCAGCGCTTGGTCGTAACGAAGCGATCATGTCTGTGATGCTAGCAGCAGCAGCGGCTATCGTGATGTTCACTAAGATTGATGCTGCGAAGATTTCTTCAGCGCCAACATTCCGCTCTGGTATGACAGCGTGTGTTTGTGTACTTGGTGTAGCTTGGTTAGGTTCAACGTTTGTAAACGCACACGTTGCTGAGATCAAAGACGTAGCAGGTGCTCTACTGGCTGACTACCCATGGATGCTGGCTCTTGTTTTGTTCTTCGCTTCTATGCTGCTTTACTCTCAAGGCGCAACAACAGTTGCACTGATGCCAGCAGCTCTAGCGATTGGCGTAGCACCACTAACAGCCGTGGCTTCTTTTGCTGCAGTAAGTGCACTGTTCGTACTTCCAACTTACCCTACGCTGCTGGCAGCGGTTGAGATGGATGACACAGGCTCAACGCGTATTGGTAAGTACGTATTTAATCACCCATTCTTCATTCCTGGTGTGGTAACAATCAGTACAGCGGTTGCACTCGGCTTCGCATTTGGCGGCCTATTCATCTAGTAATCGCTAATGTTCTAAACTAGAAAAGGAAGCTTCGGCTTCCTTTTTTG
>NZ_JBFRSN010000240.1:0-2742 GCF_041473595.1 Vibrio sp. 10N.222.46.A1 | reverse complement strand
AACCTGAACAATCGTTCAAATTTAACTAAATTCAACATTAACGAACAAAAAAGCCAACTTATGTTCACGAGTTGGCTTTGACAAAAATCGGGTCGAGCTTAAGAGCGTTACGCTAGCAACTTCTCAAGTACTTGGAACACACCCGCGTCAACGTTACTTGGCGCAGCAAAACGTGCGATCTCTTTTAACTTTGGATGTGCGTTTTCCATCGCGTAAGAGTGGTAGCTCTCTTTTAGCATTTCCAAATCATTGAGGTAGTCACCAAAGCTCATGGTCTGCTCGTAAGTGAAACCTAATGTGTTCTGTAGATGTTTAATCGCCGCACCTTTTGACGCTTCAGCGTTCATCACATCCAACCAAATTTTTGCACTGACAACCACTTGGTAGTTCTCACCGAATTTGGCATCAATAGTTGGGTTCACTTTCTCTTGTGAACCGTCGAAGTGACAGATAGCCACCTTGATGAAATCGTCTTCTACCGCCAGTAAGTCTTCTACTTGCTCTCGGCGATGGTAGTACTTAGAGATCTCCGCTAAAGCACGCTCATCTTTGGTTTCAATGTATGCAGACTTTTTACCACAAAGTACAACGTGTGCACCTTCAATCGCACGCGCTTCTTTGATGATGTCTTTGATGGCATCAGTATCAAGTAAGCAGCTGTAGAGCTCTTGCCCTTTGTGCATCACTAATGTGCCGTTTTCAGCAACGAACATCATGCGATCTTTTAGCGGAGCAAAGGTTTCCATCAAGCTGTAATACTGACGACCCGATGCCGCAGCAAAAATGATGTCTTGAGCTTCTAGTCGCTCATAAAGATTGAAGAATTCTGGGTCTAACTTTCCGTGTTCATTAAGAAGAGTGCCGTCCATATCAGCAGCGATAAATTTGATGTTCTGTTGTGGCATTTCAGGGCTTACCTATGAGTAAAGATTAAAGTGCAAATTATGATTTTTCGTTATCTTGTGTAACGGTTCTGCGTTCAATTATATCGCTAGAGTAGCCAGTGAATGCAATGCTTTTCGGTCGATTTCTCTGTTTAAATCTAAGATCTTGTTTATGCGCAATAAGAAGGTAAAAACAGATAAAAATCGAATATCAAGCTTAACTAAAACCATTGTTCTGAGATGCCAATTTAAGCCGACTTATAAATTTCGCATTGACCAATAAAAGAAATAGGCCTACCATTAATCGTCTTTTAACGATTATGGAAAGCGAAACATCAATATGAACGAAATTTGCCCTACAACTGGTGGCTGTGCTCTACCAATCGGACATGGTGATACCGAAGCTGAAACGCAAATGGCAGCTCTGGCCAAAGCGCTCGCTCACCCGGCAAGAGTTCGTATATTGAGTATCCTTTCAACGCTAGAAAAATCGGGCGGCTGTTTGAACAGTGACTTGGTTAGTGAATTAGGTTTGGCGCAATCGACAGTATCAGAGCACCTAAGAATCTTGAAAACCTCTGGTTTCATCACTGCTGAATCGATACCACCGAAGATGTGCTACCGCATTAATCGAGATAATATTCAGCAATTTGAGACGCTAATCGACACTATTTTGAAATAGATTTATCGCGCTTAGTTTGTCGAATACGGAATAAATTAAGCGTATTTTTTTGCTTCCCAATATCGCTTTTCGACGATTGACGATATCAACCAAAGAGAAAATATCATGAAGCCAAAATTAGGTTTTCTAGATCGCTACTTAACGCTGTGGATCTTTATTGCCATGGGTCTTGGTGTACTGCTTGGCATCCTATTCCCACAGATCGAGCAGTGGAACGAATCTATGTCGGTTGGTACCACCAACATTCCACTTGCGATTGGCCTTATCTTAATGATGTACCCGCCTCTGGCTAAGGTTAACTACAACCTATTAGGCACTGTGGTCAAAGATAAGAAAGCGATCAAACTATCTTTGATCATGAACTGGCTTGTTGGCCCAATTCTGATGTTTGTGTTGGCACTGACTTTCTTGGGTGACCACCCAGGTTACATGGTCGGCGTGATTCTGATTGGTCTAGCTCGTTGTGTGGCGATGGTGCTAGTTTGGAACGACATCGGCGGCGGTAACAAAGAATACGGCGCGGCATTGGTTGCTCTAAACAGTGCATTCCAAGTGGTGAGCTACAGCTTTATGGCGTGGTTGTTCATCAGCGTTCTTCCACCAGTATTTGGTTACGAAGGCATGATGGTTGATATCTCGATGATCGACATTGCACACAGTGTACTTATTTACCTAGGTATCCCATTCTTAGCGGGCTTCCTAAGCCGCAAGATCCTTGTGTCGATGAAAGGCGAGCAGTGGTACAACGAAGTGTTTATTCCACGTATCTCTCCAATCACACTGATTGCACTACTGGCTACTATCGTTCTGATGTTCAGCCTAAAAGGCGAGATGATTGTAGAACTGCCAATGGACGTATTGTTGATTGCGGTTCCACTGACTATCTACTTCACAGCAATGTTCTTCATCAGCTTCTTCATTGGTAAGAAGATGGGCATTGAATACGACAAGAACGCATCAATTGCATTCACAGCAACAGGCAACAACTTCGAGCTAGCGATTGCCGTTGCTATCTCAGTATTCGGTATCAACTCAGACCAAGCGTTTGCCGGTGTTATCGGTCCACTGATTGAAGTACCTGTGTTGATTTACCTAGTGAACGTGGCGCTTAAGATGAAAGACAAGTACTACAACGGTCAGACGGTGAAACCTAGCGTATAGCATCTACGTCTACAC
>NZ_JBFRSN010000239.1:0-9370 GCF_041473595.1 Vibrio sp. 10N.222.46.A1 | reverse complement strand
CAGCAGAAGCCCATTTGCAAACGCTGGCCGACAACATTGATGGGGTCGTGCTTAAACATATTCAAACGCACCCTCGACAGCCTTTAGATATCCGGTTTAGCTTTGTCAGTGCAGGTGTAAGCGATATGTTCGGCTTATCCGTGGATAACGTAAAAGAGCACCCTCAACACCTGTTTAATCTGATCTCAGAAGATGACTTGCCCCAGTTTGAAACCAGTATGCTCGAAGCTATTGAAACCGGGCATTGGGAAAATGAACAGCGAATGCAGTTAGAATCAGGTCAAACTAAATGGGTGAAATTTAATAGCCAAGTATCGAACAGCAAAACCATTGAGTGGAATACGGTGATAACAGACATCACCCTACTAAAAAAACAACAGCAAGCTTTAGACAACGCACGCCAAAAAGCAGAAAGTGCAACGGCTGCAAAGTCGCAATTCTTAGCGACCATTAGCCACGAGGTTCGCACCCCGATTAGTGGGATCTTAGGGCTGTTGGAATTAATGCAGGAACATCAGCTGAGTGAAGAGTTACTGAACTTACACGGTGGATTGAATCAGTCAGCTCGGAACTTACTGCACATCGTTAATGACGTACTCGATTACTCCAAGATTGAAGCCGGAAAATTGGATCTTAACCCGACCGAAATTGAGCTCGGCAAAGTACTTGCCCGTATCGTGCAACCGCAATCCATTCATGCACAGCAAAAAGGCTTAGCCTTCCACTATTGGCAAGACCCAAACCTCGCTCAGTGGTTGTTTGCAGACGATATACGACTCCATCAGATTCTAAACAATTTCCTTAACAATGCGATTAAGTTCACCGAACATGGCACTATTTCATTGCATATTGATGTGATTGAACAGAACGAACATCAGCAGAAAGTTAGCCTCACGGTTTCCGACACGGGCATCGGCATCCCGAAAGACAGACAACAAAGCTTGTTCCAACCTTTTGAACAAGTCGACAAAACCACTAGCCGCCGTTTTGGTGGCACAGGGCTTGGACTGTCTATCGCTTTGAAATTGATAGAACAGATGGATGGCAACATAGAACTGTCGAGTGAAGAAGGAAAAGGCAGCCACTTTACTGTTACCGTTACCCTCCCAACTTGTACTCCTGAACATGCAGTAAGCAACGCTTTGGCTCTACGACAAACGCTGATTTTTCCTTCAGAGGGTGAGAATTCTATTGAGCTAGATGTCGGTAATCACTCAAACGAGGTATACGTCGTCGGCTACGTTCTGCAACAAAAAGAGCTGTGTCGATATCTGAAACACTTCGATCTTGAACCAAAAGTTCTGCACATTAATCAAAAGCACCTACTCAAAGAGATGGTCGTCAAACATCAGCCCAAACACATCTTTGTCGCGATGTCGGTTTGGCAACAACTGGCGATTAGCGATGCTTGGATTCAGCAGCATACGGGTTCAACACGCTTCACCGTAATCAACCAAAACCCAATGCTCTCACCAGAGCCTTTAGGTAACTCTTGGTGCTTATCGGTGAATCCGCTGCTGCCCGATAACCTTGTTCATGTTTTAACGAAACCCGTCAGTCACAACAATCTAATCTCATCATTAGACAACGAAACCAAAGCGCCTATCGCCATCGAGACTCGCGAACAAGCCGAGAGTAATGGCCGACTGATTCTTGTTGCGGAAGACCACCCGATCAATCAGCAAGTCATCGCCAAGCAGCTCGAGAGTATTGGTGTCCACGCTGATATTTTCGATAACGGAGTGCTAGCGCTGAATGCTTTAAAAAATAAACGTTATGGTTTGCTTCTCACCGATTGCCATATGCCGGAGATGGACGGTTACACGCTTGCCTCAAGCATTCGTCAGATAGAACAACGCAATGAAGAACTAAATCAAGAAACTCAAAAGTTGCCTATCGTCGCGTTGACGGCGAATGCGGTTCAGGGTGAAGATGCCAACTGTTATGCACACGGCATGGATGATTTCCTAGTTAAACCTGTTTCCATTAAGCAAATGAAGCTGACCATTGAAAAATGGCTACCCGCAATCCACGATTTAGATCCGACGCTTGAAACCGATATTTCTGATGCAGAAAAGCCAGACTCGCAAAATCAGGACACAAGCTCTTCGTCAAACGCTTTACCTGCAGCTCAAGAAACCAATGAGTTTTCGATGCTGTTCCAAGGCATTGAACAGAGCTTTGCGGAATCGGCAGAAAATAACAACTCAGAGACAATCGAAGATGTTGACCCCACTGTCCCTCAAGATTCACCCAACGAGACCAATAGCCCCATCATCGACTACACCGCACTCTACGATCTATTTGAAGATCACGATGTGGTGATGACCTTACTCGACGAGTTTGCCGCAAGTTTTATTGCAGATAATGAACAGATAAAAGCGCAGTGGGCTAATAAGGAATATAAGGGACTAAAAACCACATCACACCGACTCAAAGGTGCCGCTAAAATGGTGGCATGTGACGCGATGGCTTCTCCGCTCGCAATCATTGAAGCACAAGCAAACGGCCTAGTAACCGAAGCCACAGAATTAGATCAAGTCGAATCAGAAATTGAAGCATCAATCTCGGAAGCAACTAACACATTCGAACGGTTTACAGAGGAGATAAACCAACTACGTCAGACAAAAGAAAAGGCTTACTCTTATGAGTAAGCCTTAGAGGTTATTGCGTCAATACAGACAGCTCTCGCTGGATTATACAGCGGGAGCGTTATTCACTAGAATTTCGCGAATAGACTTGAGCGTCGCTTCAGTTGAATGGTAATCCAATTCAACTTCGCTAAAGATACCGTTTACCTCAAGCATTAAGGTTGGGTAAGAATGCACACCCATCGCTTCTTTAAAACCTAACTGGTCATCTAACTCGCTTTCCAATAGCTTACTAGAAAGGTCATTTTCAAACTGTTGTACATTCATCCCTAGCTCTTGAGCTAACTGCAAATGCGTTTCTTGGCTATGAGGCAGCATCGCACGAAGGTAGTAAGCGTGTTGGATCGCTTCAAGCATTGCTTCGTAGTGATCTTGAAAGCCAGCAGCGATCACTGCACGACACGCTGGGTAAGTGCTGCGAACTGGTTGGCATTCAGTCCAAAACTCATGATTAAATTCCGTACCCAGCTTAGCTTCAATCTGCTTCCAAATCGCTTGAAGCTTGCCTTTCATCTCTTCTGACATCGGCTCTTCAGAATCCGGAGCCAAACCACCGACTACGTAGCTAAACTCAATGCTCGCTGGCAATTGTTGTTTTAATAACTCAAGCGTTGGCTTGTAGCCCCAACACCAGCTGCACATTGGATCATGCACATAATGAAGTTTTACGTTCATTGTTCATTCCTTATCGAGTCTTTGTTGAACCATTCAAACGAAAAAAGGAGCCTAATTAAGGCCCCTTCCATTCAATATTTAAGCACCAAGGCCTAAAGCTTACTCAGCGTCGTCGCCAGCTACTTTAGCAGCGGCTTCTTTAACGATTGGCTGAAGCTCACCCTTTTGGAACATCTCAAGAATGATATCACAACCACCGATTAGCTCACCTTCAACCCAAAGTTGTGGGAACGTTGGCCATTGTGCGTAAGCTGGAAGCTCTGCACGGATATCAGGGTTTTGTAGGATATCTACGTAAGCAAATTTTTCACCACATGCCATTAGCGCTTGAGACGCTTGAGAAGAGAAACCACAGCTAGGTAGCTTAGGAGAACCTTTCATGTACAGTAGAATAGTGTTTTCTTCAATTTGCTGTTTGATTTTATCGATAGTTTCCATTGCTTCCTCGTTAATGGATTACGGCTTTCATTGCCTTTATTCTACCCCAAACCAAAAGAATAAAAACCATATAAAAAAAGAGGTTAACCAGTTAAGCTAACAATTCACACAAAAGTGATGAATTAAGCTTTTAATAAAGTAAAAACTTGCTAAACTATATCGCAAGTCCGCAAATTGACCGTGGTTGGCAATATAGCGAGCCATGAATAATAATATCACTGGAAGCAATCGAAAGAGTTAACTCTTTCATATCAATGGAGAATTGAGCAATGGCATTTGAACTACCGGCTCTTCCTTACGCGAAAGACGCGCTAGAACCACACATCTCAGCAGAAACGCTAGATTTCCACCACGGTAAGCACCACAACACTTACGTTGTTAAGCTAAACGGTCTTATCCCAGGTACTGAGTTTGAAGGCAAAACACTAGAAGAAATCGTTAAGACTTCTACTGGTGGTGTTTTCAATAACGCTGCTCAAATCTGGAACCACACGTTCTACTGGCACTGTCTTGCTCCTAAAGCAGGCGGCGAACCAACAGGCGCTGTTGCAGAAGCGATCAACGCTGCATTCGGTTCTTTCGAAGAATTCAAAGCGAAATTCACTGATTCAGCAATCAACAACTTCGGTTCTTCTTGGACTTGGTTAGTTAAGAAAGCTGACGGTTCTCTAGACATCGTTAACACCTCTAACGCTGCGACTCCTCTAACAGAAGAAGGTGTTACTCCACTTCTAACTGTTGACCTATGGGAACACGCTTACTACATCGATTTCCGCAATGTTCGTCCTGACTATATGGCAGCATTCTGGAACCTAGTAAACTGGTCTTTCGTAGAAGAAAACCTAGCTAAGTAATTATTACTTACGCTGCGCTATTTATAGCGAGTTATCTATTGAAAGCTCATGCCTCGGCGTGAGCTTTTTTGTATCTGTCGTATTCTAATCAATGAGAACATTGCGAAACGAACTAGCAGATCGAGCCGACTTTTCAACCTATTCTTACCTTTCTCAATCGCCCTACATAAATTCGTTATTTGGCTGTAATTAAACTCTAAAGTTTGCCAACTCCATGCCGTTAAAGGTGTATCCAATGAGAGGCAGCATGCAAATACATACTTTAGACAAAGCAGGAATCATCAACGAACTGAAGTTCGGCATCGGGATCAGCCAAGCGGTTGAGCAAGGTCGCCGTGCAGATTTTGCGTTGCTGTTATCTATGTTTTCTAATGATGTTCGCGACTGTACTCCCATCGACACCATTGACGTCACTAAAACGACTGAAGATCGCCTACGTAAGCAATTTGGCGTAGCAGAACCGCAACAACTGCGTTCAAACCAATCGTCGTATGAAATTTCAGCGCAACAATCGAATCACTTTCATCAAGCTAGCCTTGCCAGCGCCAAGCTAAGCCACTACTTGAAGCCTGAAGCACTTGCTTTCATGCCAGAAGATACCGCCGACTTCCCTGAAGAGGTTTACCAAAACCTTTCTGGTCATGACCGGCGTAAACTGGCAAGTAAACAGTTACCTGATTTACCAAATGCGACGCTCTACAACGAGCTGTCGACAGCTCAACGTCAGTATCAGATTCAGGCGCAAGTATAGCCGCCGCCTAGCCTTCCTCTTTCTCGCTCAATATTCGCGACTACTCTTTGTTCGATCTCGCTTTTTTAATTATTGATGCAGGCAATATGAACCATCACCTTTGGTCATCATCAAAACCGGAGATGTCGGTTAACACTTGAAGTTACTGCAAAATGTGACCTGCCACAAAGTTCATAAAAAGTTATCAATGGGTACACCTTAGTTTGAGCCAATTCACACCCGCTGTATGAAATTTAACCCATCCTTATCCAACATGGACGATTTGCTTAGGTACTGGGATGGAAATAAAAAGCTCAATTATATTGGTAACATCTGCCGGCTCGCGATTGGGAGGAACGATTGCGAATCACTTTGTTAACCTTGGAGCCACTGTCATCCTTTGTGATAAAGACGCAAAAGCACTTCAGGCGACTTATTTACAATGTGCCCGCTTCTCCGACTCTGTTTACCATTACACGCTCGAAGGGAATGACAGCCAAGCTATCCTCAGCGTGTATGATTTTATTCAAACCACCTTCAACACGACGCCCGATGTTCTGGTCAACAATTGGATAAGTTCCCCAATGCCTAGTCTAATTGGCGATCAGCCTGTCAGTAGCTTTATCAATGATCTGTCTGCTATGGCATCGACCCTTTTCGCATTTGGGCAAATCAGTGCAGAGAGATTACGAGAGCAAGACAAAGAAGGCGTGATTGTGAATGTAATATCTCACGATGACTTTCATGATGTGTCAGGCTTAGAGAGCGCAAACTCCATGATTACCGGCTTTACCCATAGCTGGGCGAAAGAGCTGACGCCATTTGGTATTCGAGTCGGCGGTGTTGTCCCTGCTGTTCATAACTCCGAAGGCAAGCTCAATGGGTGTCACTGGGCACAGCTGCAAGACGAACTGACCAGAACAACGGAATACATTGTCTCTAATGATTACTTTAGTGGACGGGTTGTAGCTGCAGAGGTGTAAGCGTCTGCAGAGGTGTAAGCGTCTGCAGAGGTGTAAATGGATAATAAAAAATAGACCTATTTCAATTCACATAAAAAAAGCCCCAACCTTTCGGTTGGGGCTTTGAATTTCCCGATAGATAAGTATCGTGCTAGCGAAAACCTATCTCAAACTAATGCTTACTTATTATGCGTTAGCTTTTTCTTTTTTAGCTTTTGGTGCTGCTTTTTCTTCAGCTGGCTTTTGGTCAGCTTTCTTCAAAATTACAGTCGTACCTTCAAAAGTTTCACCTTCAACGTATGCTTTACCGAAGTAAGACGTTGTTAGAACTTCTTTAAGCTCAGTGATTAGAGGGTAACGTGGGTTAGCACCTGTACACTGGTCATCGAACGCTTCAACAGCTAGCTCGTCTAGTTTAGCGATGAAGTCAGACTCGTTAACACCCGCAGCCTGGATAGACAGTGGGATGTCTAGGTCAACTTTAAGCTCTTCTAACCAAGTCAGTAGACGTTCAATCTTCTGAGCAGTACGGTCACCAGCTTGGCTTAGGCCTAGGTGGTCAGCAACTTCAGCATAACGACGACGTGCTTGTGGGCGGTCGTACTGAGAGAATGCAGTCTGCTTAGTTGGGTTATCGTTCGCGTTGTAACGTACAACGTTTGAGATAAGTAGTGCGTTTGCAAGACCGTGTGGTAGGTGGAACTCAGCACCAATTTTGTGAGCCATTGAGTGACATACACCTAGGAATGCGTTCGCAAAGGCAATACCAGCAATCGTTGCAGCGTTGTGTACTTTCTCACGAGCGATTGGGTCTGCTGAACCGTTTTTGTAGCTTGATGGTAGGTATTCTTTAAGCATCTTAAGAGCTTGTAGAGCTTGACCATCTGAGTATTCGTTCGCAAGAACTGATACGTAAGCTTCAAGAGCGTGAGTTACTGCATCGTAACCACCGAACGCTGTCAGAGACTTAGGCATGTTCATTACTAGGTTAGCATCAACAACAGCCATGTTTGGCGTGATTTCGTAATCCGCTAGCGGGTACTTAGCACCTGTTTTGTCGTCAGTAACAACCGCGAATGGCGTAACTTCTGAACCCGTACCTGAAGTAGTAGTGATACATACTAGCTCAGCTTTTTTACCCATTTTAGGGAACTTGTAGATACGTTTACGGATATCCATAAAGCGCATTGCTAGTTCTTCGAAGTGAGTTTCTGGGTGCTCGTACATAACCCACATGATCTTAGCAGCATCCATTGGAGAACCGCCACCTAGAGCAAGGATTACGTCAGGTTGGAAGCTCTTCATTGCTTCAGCGCCTTTCTCAACAACAGACAGTGTTGGATCCGCTTCTACATCGAAGAATACTTGAACTTCAATACCTTGCGCTTTCAGAATTTGTACTACATCGTCTGCGTAACCGTTGTTGAATAGGAAACGGTCCGTTACTAGGAATGCGCGTTTCTTACCTTCTAGGTCGCTCATAGCGATTGGAAGGCTGCCACGACGGAAGTAGATAGACTTAGGTAGTTTGTGCCACAACATATTTTCAGCTCGCTTCGCTACAGTTTTCTTGTTGATAAGGTGCTTAGGACCTACGTTCTCAGAGATAGAGTTACCACCCCATGAACCACAACCAAGAGTTAGAGAAGGTGCAACGTTAAAGTTGTACAGGTCACCGATACCACCGTGAGTAGTCGGGATGTTGATTAGGATACGAGCCGTCTTCATCTTGTCACCGAAGTAACGGATGCGATCTGCGTTTACGTCTTGGTTAGTGTAAAGACCAGATGTGTGACCGATACCACCGATTTCAACCATAGTTACTGCTTGAGCAACAGCGTCTTCGAAATCGTCTGCGCGGAATAGACCTAGAGTTGGAGACAGTTTCTCGTGAGCAAATTCGTCATCGTAAGAAACTTTACCAAGGCCTTCACCTACAAGTACTTTTGTATCAGCAGGAACTTTAACACCCGCCATTTCAGCGATTGCAGGAGCAGGTTGACCTACGATTTTAGCGTTTAGGTTGCCGTCGATAAGAAGAACTCTACGTACTTTATCTGCGTCAGCTTTAGATAAAACGTGAGCTTTGTGAGAAGCAAAACGCTCTTTAACTTCGTCATATACTTCGCTAACTACGATTGCAGCTTGCTCAGAAGCACATACAACACCGTTATCGAATGTTTTAGACATAAGGATAGATGCTACTGCACGTTTGATGTCAGCTGTTTCATCGATAACTACAGGAACGTTACCAGCACCAACACCGATAGCAGGCTTACCAGAAGAGTATGCTGCTTTAACCATGCCTGGACCACCAGTAGCAAGGATAAGTGCGATACCGTCGTGCTTCATCAGCGCGTTAGAAAGCTCTACAGATGGTTGGTCGATCCAACCGATGATGTCTTTTGGTGCACCCGCTGCTACAGCTGCGTCTAGAACAAGCTTCGCTGCGTCATTAGTTGAGTTCTTTGCACGTGGGTGTGGCGAGAAGATGATGCCGTTACGTGTTTTAAGAGAGATTAGAGATTTGAAGATTGCTGTAGAAGTTGGGTTCGTTGTTGGAACGATACCACAGATGATACCTACAGGCTCAGCGATAGTCATTGTGCCTAGGCTTTCATCTTCATCAAGAATGCCACATGTTTTTTCGTCTTTGTATTTGTTGTAGATAAATTCAGATGCAAAGTGGTTTTTGATAACCTTATCTTCAACAATACCCATTCCAGATTCAGCAACTGCTTGTTGTGCAAGTGGGATACGAGCGTGGTTAGCAGCAAGAGAAGCTGCGCGGAAGATTGCGTCTACTTTCTCTTGAGAGAATGTTGCAAACTCTTCTTGTGCTGCTTTAACGCGTGCTACTAGAGCATCAAGTTCCGCTAAGTTAGTTACAGGCATGGTGGATCTCCTAAAATAATAAATATTAAAAACTTTTTATTAATTTCGCTGCTTGCTTTTAACCTCAAACAACAACGTTCTTAGTAAATTGCTTTCAGGACTGAGTATATTATTTCACAGTGTGAAAAAAATTGACCCAGATCAGTTACCCAAAAAGAATTAACC
>NZ_JBFRSN010000238.1:0-11906 GCF_041473595.1 Vibrio sp. 10N.222.46.A1 | reverse complement strand
GGGTGAACTTATTCAAATTGACGGCTCCCATCATGACTGGTTTGAAGGCCGCAGCGACAAATGCTGCCTATTGGTGTTCATTGACGATGCGACTGGCCGCTTGATGAACCTAAGATTCAGCGAAACGGAATCCGCGTTTGACTACATGTTGGCGACGCGTGAATACCTCAATGAGCACGGTAAACCCATCGCATTTTACAGCGACAAACACTCCATATTTCGAGTGAATCAGGAGAAACACAAACAAGTTGGCCAAACCCAATACGGGCGCGTGCTGAAAGAGCTGGCGATAGAACTCATTTGTGCCAACAGCTCCCAAGCCAAAGGCCGTGTTGAGCGAGCCAATCTCACGTTGCAAGACCGGCTGGTTAAAGAGATGCGCTTACAAGGCATCAACACCATCGAGCAAGCCAACGCCTGGCTTCCCTACTTCATCGCCGATTTTAACCACCGCTTTGCTAAGCCCGCTCAATACCCGAAAAACATGCATCGTCCGGTTCGAGAATCCAAGCAAGAACTCGACGATATTTTCAGTTGGCAAGAAAGCCGCAAGCTCTCAAAATCACTGACATTTCAATACGATAAAGTAATTTATCTCATTGAGCCCACCGAAGAAAACAGCCGATTAATGCACGAAACCGTGAAGGTACTCGACTACCCAAATGGAGAAATCGCCATTCAGTACGGGCATCGAAAACTCGAATTCAAAACCTTCGACAAACTCGAGCACGTTCAACAAACCCAAATCGTCGACAACAAACGCCTCGGCCAAGTTTTAAAATTTGCTCAGCAACAACAAGAAGAATTCGAACAACAACAGCAACGAACCCGCAGTAAGAAAGCCCCCAAGCGCCGTGCACAACAAAGAGCCCTACAAACCGCGCCTCGAGCCATCAACCCTGTCCTCACCGACCCCTTCAAAGCTTCCAGTCGAAAGACTTAACAAGGGGACATTTCTATTGGGGACAAATAAGGACATTTTAAAATGGGATTGACAGGTTGTACGTAAAATGTGAGGAGTTTCAGTACCTTAGTCCTTACGGATTTTGCACACCACGCCGGATTAAGTCCTTAATGTTGTTGGTTTTATGGATTTTGACTGCACGTTTATGCACGTTGCGTTCAATATTGTTGGCTATACTTGGTTTTCGTGTCTCTGATTTTTACGCTGACGTGTTGCCGTTTCCAGAGACTTTCTACTACAAACACACTTTATGAGGAGGAAAAAAACTTTGCACGCTTGTCTTAATTTTTGAAGGAGATCACATGCTCACGCCACACTTTGCGGATCTCGTGCATCATCACTTTGATGGTATCCACGACGCCGCGGCCTTTTTTCATGTTCAACCGATCACGGTCCAGCGTTGGCTCTCAGGTGAAGTCCCTGTGAACCCGATGGCCGAAAAATTGATGAACATCCACGCTCGCGGTTATTTGCCTTTAGACCATCGTTGGAATGGATTTAGGGTTCACTTTGACCGTGCCACCTTGATCACGCCTGAGCGACGCGAGTTTAATCCGAAAGAATTGCTCAGCTTTGCGTATTGGCGCGACGAACATCGTCAGCTCGTCGAACGCCACGGTCGAATTGATTCCCCAAAGTTTTACCCACCTAAAGAACATCCGTTGCCATTTCGTGGCGGACGCCGTATGCCAGCGAAACCTTGGGTACCTACCAAATTTAAATAAAACCAGTCACAACAGCTATATATAAAACGTTACTAGCTCTCCAGGACTTTACGTTTTACTCTATATACCCCAACACCCAATATGAACCAATTCCTAGCATCAAATATATGTTTAGACCGATGCAATTATCCGTTTCTCAATGGAAATTCAAGTTCTTCGAATAAACTTTGAAGGCAAATATCGATGATATCCATTGCTTTTTCATATACGGGAATTGCACTTTCAGCTAGGTTCCTATCATCTTGGTTATTGCATATTACCAGCTCCATGCTGCACATTATTGAACAACTATCCCGCAAGTCTGAAAGTGTTTTCTTAGAACGTTCTGAGAGGAAAATGAAATCTTCTTGTTCAATTTCATGCAATGCGGTTATATGAAGTAGCGCTGATCTATCTATACTAGCATCGAGAAACTCCAAGGTTGGATGAAATTCACCTCGGGAATCAAAAGAGCCTAGAGACGCTTCACAATACCTCTTAAATCCAACCAACCTACTCTGCAGCTTTTTGAACACTCTTATTTTCTCATCTAAAAGTATGTCATTCTTTCTCGACAGCAACGCTAATTCGACTTTTAATCGCTCAATATCAGATATGTACTCATTTTTGGTGCTTTCAACTTTCCTAGTTATATATTCAATATCTTGCTTTGTTGCGAGATTTTTCCCTTTTTCTGAAGAATAGGAAAATAACATCCTTCGAAACATGAATATACCGCTAACTCCCAATAGTGTCATACACTGTAAGACTAATAACGCCAGTTCCATAATTGTCCCTTTGTTTCATATGGTTAGATAGAGTCAAATCAAGGAAAAGTCAGTATTCTACTGGGCCAAAATGTCCTTGGTAAGCTACATGCGTAATAACAAGCCGGTTTATAGAAACCACTTCAACAAAATTAGACTGTAATGGAGAACCAAAAAGGCCTAAGTTTTCTATGGTTTGAGTATCAGCGTATTGTTGTCTTTCTGGATGATGTCGACGTAAAGATAAACCATAAACAGTATCAAATGGGTGCCCACCAGTTCGAATTAAACTGAAAAAAGAAGGATAAATCACCCCGTCATAGCCCACCTTTTCAGCAGCTTTGACTATAGCTCGAGATATCTCATAAGAATGCGATTTAGCTAAAAACAACATGTGTATCGCTAAGTCTAAATTCTCAAATTCGGTTCTATCTTCTACCAACACGTGTGTTAAGTCTAATAACCGGAGGTTCTTCTTAGTTTTTAGCGTAGCTACATAAATGTCGTCATCTGCCGAAGCTCTACATTCATGAATACAAACATCAATATCCTGAGACCCATACATAATAGATAAGTCAGATGAGTCTAATCGACCCTTTCCTGAAAATTCAATTGGTGGACTATCATACTCCATAGGCTCAGATGGTCTGGTAGGGTTTACTCTCAAGCGATAAAATTTAGTAGCACTAGGGATGATTTTTTCTGGGTATTCAGTAATAACCCGTTGGATAATTAAATCTCGAGTATTTTCATTTTGTAAATCTTTAAGGGGCTCAACCTCACCTACCATCCACAAACGTGGGCCATAATGGAAAAAACCAATTTTGGCGGTATCTTCGATTAATTTAATGTCATTTTTTAGCCAAGGTGATGGACTGATATCACTTTTTCCATAGTGGTATTCATTCATTTGAATTACAGGCGCAGCTCCATAATCACAGCGTTTCGTAGTCCCACTAACAAAAAACCGCCAAGCCAATTGTTCAATTAACTCCTTAGTAAGCTTGTTGCCGTCGATACTATTACAATTTGGGCACTTGTCTGGTGATTGATTTCCCACTTTGTATGCATTTATTTTTAAACCTTCGTCTTCAAAGCAATTAGAGCAAAGAAGCATTTCACCATCGAATTGAGGCTGTTTCATATTTTACCTACTAATTATCGGCGCCCTACGTAAACCGTGTATCCAAACAAACGAAAGCCGATAAGGCCCCAAAATACCCGATAACGAATCGGGCTTTAATGTTATCTATATCTGTTCTATTAGTTTAATTTTAGCCAAACCATTGATAACGACACGCCATTGTTTTCCATCGCAATCAAAGTAAAAACCCATTAGGCCGGCATGATCTTCATGGCTACCAATGCTATGAATTATTTCATGTTTTACAAAAACAGCATCATCGTTCAATTCCGAAACGAGTTTTTCAACTGACTTGGCAAATAGCACTTCTTCCGGTAGAGAAACTAATTTATTTTTTCGGCTGAGTAAGAAAATGCAATTTAGTATACTTTCTCGGATTCGTCCCCACTCTTCAAAAGACTCTCTTATGCGTTTATGTGTTTCAGGAATAACAAATGTTACTAGGCCGAATACAGATAGAATTTCTACAACAGTAACAGGCATGTCAGCACCGCGACCAATATTCCCCTCACGTATAGAAAATTCCAATGGAAGCTCAGAGTTCACCAAAAGCTCTCGAGTATTTTTTTCGATTTTGGGAGTTTGTTGATGCCAATCTAATCCATGAGCTGGATCTTTGTAAGTTGCTAACACTATGTTCATATTTCTCTCGTAAAGTATCCCAAAGGTAAATCGTTTTTACCTTAATAAGCTGTGCCGAAGTAAAATCCTCATGCATTTTAAGTACTTCTAGACTTACCGACACGCATATCAGATAACAAATTTGAAATATAATGGACTATCGAATAGTGGATCAGGCTTCATTGATGCATCTAAATATAAGCGAAGGTCTGTACGTGAACGATACTTTTGATAGACCTCAAACTCAGCAGACTCGTAAAAAGTTACAAGGCTTTCCTTTGTTATTTTACTATCTTGATCCGGTTGTGCGGAAATCTCTATACACGCTTTATTGCATTCGCTTCTAATCTGTTCAATCGCTGCATTTAATAACTCACGAGCCATCCCTCGCCTGCGCAATTGAGGTAAAACATCTATACGTTCAATAGAATAAACCTTCTCTTCCTGACTATTTTTTTTCCACAAACAATAACAATCATTAGGATATTGTTCGAAGTAAACATAGTAGTCGCCGTAACTCTCTTTATACTTAATTGTCATAACTCTCTTCTTAATCAGTTTGTCAGTCCAAGCTGACACCTTAGATAAAACCTTTAAGCCCAAGTAAGAGATTGTGAGGCCTCAATAAGCGTAAAGCCAATTAAGTGCTAAAAGGAAAATTATAAACTCGAGCACTGAGAATCCTCTCAATGCTAGTTATAGCTTTTTTATACCTGCCATTTTTCGAATCGACACATTAAGCTCTTGGTGTAACTCAGTGTATTTCGAAAGCATTTCTTCATGGGCTGTAATATGGTCTAAATCCTCATCCCACACCTGGCGCGAAACTTCTTTATCTAATGCATGCAATGATTCAATACATTGCATAAACTTTTTAGGTAGTAATGGTTTTTGAACTTCGATTAGAAGCAACACTCTCTCATCTAGAGCTTTGTAAACCTTGGGGTTACTCAGGACTTTAGTTTGATATTCAGGGTCACCTGAAGAAGACTCATAATCTATAGCCTGTTTTGTTTCGTGTATCACATCAGATAGCTCTTTAGACAAATTAAGGAGTTCTGTTTTGTTCAGCTCCCAAATTCTTTCTCGCTCTTGGCTTTTTACCGAGTCGAAGTGAATTGCGGCGGCTATCGCGGTTGCTATAGCGATTACAATATTCACAGACAGCGATGAATCAAAATTCAGCCGAAGATCCCAAGCTACATACCAAATTGTAGCTGTAAACCCTAAAATCACACCAATTACCACTTGTATCAAAATAACTCCAAACTATCCCATAAGGCATGATTACACGTTAAAAAAACTGTCTTAAACGTTTATTAACACTAAAACTCTTCGAGTGTGTTGCGTTGTTCCACCTCTAGAATATCGAATACCAATTCACCATCCATTTCAAGAGTAAAGGAAATGCAAGAATCCTCTTCTCCTTCAAGATCCATGTCGGCACAACCGTTATAAACTGACCACTGATACTGATAATCAAGTTGGTATTCATTACCGCCAAGAAAAGTAACATCGCAAACATCAATACCCGTATGGTTTTCTGCCCGAGAATTAATATGTGATAAATCAGGTATAAGAGATGAGCCTAAATATTCTTCGTGCTCGATGAGTAACGCTTTTAACTCATCGCAAAGCGCACTACCATGTAGGACTGAACCCGACTTATTCAGAAAAATCATAATTGACCTCAAAACTGATGTTAATGGCTTGTGTAAAACGCAATTAAATAGAGAGCACTAAATTTAGAGTCCCTGTGTTCTGGTTAGTTAGTTTAGAAACAATAACTATAACCATTAATCCTATTTATAACAGTGATTTAAATCATTAGCTGTAAAACAAAGTGCTAAGTGTTCAACCCCCTATAGATTAGGCACAAAAAGAGACATTTTTATAAGAGATTGCCTTCATATTAATGAGCTTTATCGACGTTTTTTATAGCGTTTACGTGTAGTGTTTGCCCTGACAACACGCCCATTTCTAAGTGTGTAGCCTTTCATTAACTGGCCATTTTGCTTTCGACCTTTGCACTTATAACCTTTCTTAGCCATTGGGGGCCTCCAATTTTCGTATCCGTTGCTCTTGGTCTTGCTGCACTCGCTTTATCCAGTTGATGTCGGTTTTCAAAGCCGCAATCGTGCCAAGGCTTGAGACTCCACCTGTAATCAAAGCGATGATTAACGCATCGAGGTACGCCATCACTTCGTTTTCCATCGAGATGCGTAGTATTCAAGTAAGTATCGCACCATGGCGCGCATGCCTAGCGTATCAACCACAACAGCACCCACTACAAACTAATACGGATTTGGGATAACCTGCAGCGCATTGAAGCTTTGTTCTACGTATGGCGCGTAATTGGCAATGAAAGACAAAATGAGTGGTACGAACGCTCTCATAGACAACAAAGTTTTCGATAAAATTGAGTTTAAAAAGTGACACTGCAACATAACGGCCCTCCACTTTAATTGATGAACAGTAACAGTGGCCTCATAACTCGTTGTCACAGCAAGCCATAAAACTCGCACACATAACTCTGATTACGACAAACCGAACCACATTAAATTTAACTGTATAAATATACAGTTAAATTGATACCCCCGCAAAAACCACACTTATCGAGTGAATAGCATTCAAAACCAACGCCATGCGTACAGAATTTGTTCTAAAAATCAGTTTAATCATTAACTTTTCTGTATAATCTTCAATTCAATTTTAACTATTGAGTGCGAATGTGAATACTCGATAGAATCTCTGTTTGCGGTGACATCACGCATAACCACAAAGTTACAGTATGGATGATTAACATTTTGAGCGACAACGTATTCAGGCAAATCAATATATTCCTTTCGGTTTTTTGCCTCGCTGCCACTCTACTGTCGTTTATCTCTTACCATATGATCATGGATCAAAACTACGTTATCACTCCAGACAGATTCCCTACACTCGTTAACACTGACCAAGAACATAATGGTGGCACCAAAGGGGTGCTGTATAAGTCAGAAGACACCATTGAGTTACAGTGTGACTTTAAGCGTACCTATAGCTCGCCATTCTGTGAGATTGAGTTCGTTATCTCTACGGAAGGTAAAGGTCTGGATCTCTCAGTGTATGACTCAGTGACCATCAATATGGATTACGAAGGCCAAGAACAGCCAAGGTTTCGCTTTTACATTCGAAATTACGACGAGAATTACAGCGTTCAAGGTGACGCTATGTCTAATAAGTTCAATCGTTTAGATTTCTCGTTACCCGATAGAAAACACATCGACTTAGATTATTTCAATGTCCCTTTGTGGTGGATCGACTATTACAACCACCCTATTACGAATAGCGCCGTAGACGTTACCAACGCAGTGTCTGTTGAGTTAGGGCTTGGTGCTAGCACACTTGATGGGCACCATAAACTGACAGTACAAAGCATCGTTTTTCACGGCAAGACGATCGACAAGTTTGTACTAGGAAAACTCTTAATTAGTTTATGGGTGCTGTATGCGATTTACTATATATCTTGTGCGTTATATCTAGCCAGAAGAACAAGAACAGATGCCGCACAGCAACAACGTTCGTTGACTCAAGAAATTGAAGAGCTAAAGATAAAGGCTACAACCGATCCGTTAACCGGCTGTAGGAACAGAACTGAAGCTTTAGATGCTTTCTATGATTTTGAATGGTTAGCTCAGCAAGGAAAAACCATTCACATCGCTTTGTTTGATTTAGACCATTTTAAGCAAATCAATGATCAACATGGCCATGAAGTGGGTGACAAAGTACTTATTCAGTTTGTCGCAACGGCTAACGAGAGTCTTGGTGAGCAATATTTACTTTATCGCTGGGGTGGTGAGGAGTTCCTTTTAGTTTGCCTGGAGCAAACTGCGCTACAGTGTAACGAATCTATCAATAATCTATACCTAGCAATCGACCAAAGCGTTTGGCCTAAAGCGCTTAAAGTAACGACTTCGACTGGAGTAACACAGCTTAAGCAACATGAATCGATACGTTCTGCAATTAAACGTGCAGACAAGGCACTCTACCAAGCGAAAGACAACGGACGAAACCAAGTCGCAAAGTTGTACTAAAGCTCGCTTGACTAGACTGCAGTTACACGTTCAACTCTCTGCCAATACCCAATCAAGACGCCATTAATACCCTGTCGATATCTACTGTCCATTTAAGCCGCCGTTAGATTTTCAACGCAGACTAAAGAAGCCAAAAGCTTTACTGTCTCATTAGGATTCTAATCGTTATGTAGGCCTATAAGCGCGCTCTCACCATCGGTAACAACACATTCTGTAGTAACGCCATTAATCGCATTCTCAGGTTATATGTATCGTTTCTAAGCTTCCTAACTACTTGTTCTAAACCGCACATATCTGGCTAGTAAAAGCTTTCTCTAAGCAGTCGTAAGTCACTCGCGGTATCGGTTTTGAACATTACCGTCGTTACTTATCTCGCGCTGCTCTTCGAGGAAATCCTTATTATTCTGCTCCCGTCACGCTTCTAATCACGCACTCTGATCCACTAAAAATGGAAGTCACAACGTCACTATCCTTAAAAAACGCCATAGATTTAACTACTTAGACATGGTGACATAAATACTGACACCCAAAATGATAGTTGTATTGCTTTCAGAGCTCGCTGTAATTTAATTACAAATAGAAGCCAAGAAAAGCCTGATAAGTGGATTACTCTAACGTAACTTACTGAATAAAAGGCATTTAATGGTTTTGAATAGTCCGGGGTTTAGGGTAACTAAAGAATTGGTATGTACGAGATAATATATTATAGGGTAATATATTTAGTTATAGTGCGCTAAGGTGTTAAAAAAGAAGGGCTAATGCCCTACTCTTCTTTATTACTCATTTCTTCACGAATTTGCTCAGCAACGATTTTGATAGCTTGTGCTGTGCTGATGCCCTGGGTCATCATTTCTTGAATTCGTTCAACAGCTTTCTGTTGTTCTTCGTGAGAAAGGGTTGGTAAGTCGTTTAGCATAGTCTGCTCCTTTATTTAGGAGCAGAACTATATAAGGACTGTTAGTAACTAGCAAGGAAATTGATTGATGCACCCATTGCATTTTCATTTGTGTAGTTAGCACTTAAATCTAACTGGAACAAATTGAGTGGCGACAACCCAATACCTGCAGTGACTGTACCTTCTGAACCAGAGTATGCCAAATTCTTGTAGTACCCTGCCCTTAGCTGTAGCTGACGCAGAACATCAACTTCTGTACCAACGCGAATCATCTGTTCATTATCTTTGAACGAAGTAAACTTTTCGGTTTCATTTAAGTCATAGTCGACACTAAGCGTGAAGTAGTCCGCTACGATACCAGCACCTACGGTATATACTGGCTCTAGTTTGTATGCGTATTGGCCACCGACTTTGTGTGTCACACCGCTGGTCGTGCTCGTTAAAGTTTGAGATGTATCTTTGGTATTGATATCTCTAGATATTAAGTTGGTAGCCGAAAAACCAACTCGAAATGGACCTGTGAACCAAAGCGCGCCAGCATCCATATTAAAAGAAGTTTCACCTTCACCATTGTCTCTTACATCAGACAAATCGTAGCTCTTAACAGAAGCAACGTAGTTGTATGTGTAAATACGTTGAAGTTTAGGCGTGATACCAAATGAAATATGCTGCCCCATAAAGGTTTGATATTTAGCGAGAGTTAATCCAACTTCGGTAACACCAATAGCAACGGCTTCTACCGTCGACAACTCAAGCTTATCGGCATCTGTCGCTGACGCTTCATTGTAAACATTTGGTGTAGCAAACGATTCTGTATAGGCTTTGCCGAATAGGTTAGCCGCTATAAATTGATTTGGGATAGCGAATGCGACAACACCACCAAGTTCAACATTAGCTTGGTTACCATCGAGTTTTTTAAGAGCTGCATCTAAATCTGCAGTGTTTGTCGCAGCCAGAGCGGAATCAATATTTGATTTCATGTCTTGGGGGTCATTATAACTACCACCAAAACTTGGCGTGATCATACCCATATCATCGTTACGACGATAAATAGCAACAAGTGCTGGGTTATAGAATGGAGCTGTTAGGAAGTTTGCTGAAACAACACCAACACCACCCATCGCATCACCACGCGCTTCAATGGCGTAGTTTGCTGCTGAAAGAGGAAGACTGGCGAATGCAATTGATGCTGCGAGTAGTTTAGTTGTATTTTTCATGCCGTTTATCTTTGTTAGATCCCTTACATTATTAACGGCTCAATTCTAAATTACTTTAGCTACTCTTCGCTAGAAATATCATAAGTTTTACTGATAGTTTGTGCTTGCTCTATCGCTATGTCACCTTGCCAGCGCGAATGTACCATTGAAACAGCTAAAACATAACGATCATTGGGCACTTCTTCACCCGTTAAATTGGTCGGATAATCGGATTCATAACTTTTACCCCACACCTGCTTATACCGTTCATCGACATAATCGTACAAACCTACGTCTAACTTTGGTAATGGGCAGTATGGGTTCAGCAGTGCTTTTTTATCGATCAACCAAGAGTCTTTAGATGCCCAACGAACTTGTTGACGCATAACCACTTCACCAAGAATGACCCAAGTGCTCCAGGAGTTACCGCTATTTCCTTTTACAGTCAGGCGATAAAGTCCAGAATCGAGTTGAGACGCTAAGCTATAACGTTTGCTGTATACACTCACTGAAGTGTTATTGATTACAGGGTTACCTTTGGTGAACTCACTATCAGACGAAACGACCTTGTCGACCCACTTCTCAAAGGTGATGTCTTGGATGTTGCTTTCCGATTCAACATCAATCGCCACACGGAATGTTTCCCTGCCTGGGCTTTGGATAATGTGTCTTTTCACGACGACCGAGCTTATCCAGTCCGGTAAAGTGTTTTTGGTGAGCGTTTTCCCACAATCTTTGTTCAATGCTTGCTCGAACAGCTGATTGAGATGATCTTCGCGAGATTGCGAAGCGTTGATTTGCCAAACTTCCACTAGTGAATCAAACATCAATGCTAAATCATTATCTAGCAGATGCTTGTGCACTTGTGTCAGCGCATCACTGTCCTTAAACCAATCGGCGGAGTGTGCAGTATTGATGACGCTTGATAAAATGAGTAGTGGAAGTAAGGCTTTTTTCATTACGCTTTCATCTTGTAGCCAACGCCACGTAAGGTTTCAATTTCTAAACCTGGTAACTTCTGTCTTAGTTGCAGAACGTGCGTATCTACAGTACGAGTTGTTGGGAAGTGGTTGTAACCCCAAACGTGGTCTAGTAGCTCATCACGAGTAAACACTCGACCAAGATTACTTGCCAAGAATAGCAATAGATCAAATTCCGTACGCGTTAACGTGACTTCCAGTTCATTAAAAAACACTTCACGTGTTGCCTTGTCAATTACCAGATTTTGAGCCATCACTTTTGATGCATCTTGATCTTCAGCATCAGGTAGGCGTAGCTGTGCACGGATTCGAGCAAACAGTTCAGCTTCTGCAAATGGTTTCGTTAGGTAATCATTCGCACCTGAGTCTAAGCCGGCTACTTTGTCTTTTACTGTCACGAGAGCCGTAAGCAAAATAACTGGGATGTCTTTCTTTTTCTTCCAACCGGGAAGTGAATCTACTGAGTCACCATCAGGAAGTTGACGGTCTAGGATCACAAGATCCGCTTGTTCCCAATAGCCTTCAACTTCAGAGATCAGCTCGGCATGTAAACATCTGT
>NZ_JBFRSN010000237.1:0-11145 GCF_041473595.1 Vibrio sp. 10N.222.46.A1 | reverse complement strand
ACTCCAGGTGGCACAATCATGATGGAAGCACTGCGTGCAGTAGAGCAACTGGTTCTTGATAAAGCGGCATTCGAATTCCGTGAAGAGCTAGGTGTTAAAGCTTCTCACCTTGTATACGACGGTCGTTGGTTCACTCCGCTATGTAAGTCAATTCTTGCGGCAACAGATGAACTAGCACAAGACGTAAATGGTGAAGTGGTTATCAAACTTTACAAAGGCCATGCAACGGTGACTCAGAAGCGTTCTGACAACAGCCTGTACTCAGAAGAGTTTGCAACCTTTGGTGAAGATGAAGTTTACGACCAAAGCCACGCTGAAGGCTTTATCCGTCTTTACTCGCTATCAAGCCGTATCCGTGCTCTGAATAGTCAAAAGTAATCCTAACCATGAGTTAGTAAGCTAGCCTTTTACGAATAACGGAAGGTTAGCAAATAGACATTATTATGCAAAGCCCATCCACTATTGACTAGTGAATGGGCTTTTTTCTATCTATTAGTCTAATAAATCAGCTTCGGTTTTTATCATTGAATGGCATATAATTCGCGAATCACGCTGAAAATAAATAGTGGATTAAATCATTGATGAATAAATATGTGAAAATAATGAATTAATACTTTATTTTCATTTTGAATTGCCGTAAGTTTAAACCATCAGAAAAATACTGAATTTTAATCAGAATTATCATTTGCAAAAACAGTGAGCACTGTGCAATTAGGAGATACACAATGGCATTATGGGGCGGTAGATTTACCCAAGCAGCAGACACCCGGTTTAAAGATTTTAACGATTCTCTTCGTTTTGATTACCGATTGGCTGAGCAAGACATTGTGGGCTCAATTGCCTGGTCTAAAGCTCTACTGTCGGTCAACGTATTAACAGAAGAAGAGCAACAGAAGCTTGAGTTAGCGTTGAATGAGCTAAAACTTGAGGTGATGGAAGATCCTGAACAGATTCTACGTTCTGATGCAGAAGATATTCACAGCTGGGTCGAGCAACAACTTATCGGCAAAGTCGGTGACTTGGGCAAAAAACTTCACACTGGCCGTTCTCGTAATGACCAAGTGGCCACAGACCTTAAACTATGGTGTCGTCAGCAAGGTAACCAACTGCTACTTGCATTGGATCGCCTACAAAGCCAAATGGTGAACGTCGCTTCTCAGCATCAAGAAACCGTACTTCCTGGCTACACTCACTTACAACGTGCTCAGCCGGTAACTTTTGCTCACTGGTGCTTGGCTTACGTTGAAATGCTTGAGCGTGATTATTCTCGTTTGAATGATGCGATTAAGCGTCTAGATACATGTCCGCTGGGTTCTGGTGCCCTTGCTGGAACTGCTTACCCGATGGACCGTGAAGAGTTAGCTCACAACTTAGGTTTCCATCGTGCAACGCGTAACTCTCTAGATTCAGTATCTGACCGTGATCATGTGATGGAGCTGATGTCGATTGCATCTATTTCTATGCTTCACCTTTCGCGTCTTGCAGAAGATATGATTTTCTACAACTCGGGTGAATCGAACTTCATCGAGTTAGCAGATACCGTGACATCAGGTTCATCTCTGATGCCACAAAAGAAAAACCCAGATGCGCTAGAGCTTATCCGTGGCAAAACTGGCCGTGTATACGGTTCATTAGCCGCAATGATGATGACAGTGAAAGCTCTGCCTTTGGCGTACAACAAAGACATGCAAGAAGATAAAGAAGGTCTGTTCGACGCTTTAGATACTTGGAATGATTGTATGGAAATGGCTGCTCTTTGTTTTGACGGCATTAAAGTGAACGGCGAACGTACACTTGAAGCAGCAAAACAAGGTTACGCGAACTCAACAGAACTGGCTGATTACTTAGTAGCGAAAGGCATTCCTTTCCGTGAAGCTCACCACATTGTTGGTGTAACAGTCGTCGCAGCTATTGCTAAAGGCTGCGCATTAGAAGAGTTAACCATCGCAGAGATGAAAGAGTTCTCTGAGGTGATTGAAGAGGATGTGTATGACATCCTGACCATTGAATCGTGTCTTGAAAAACGTAGTGCGCTAGGCGGTGTATCACCACAACAAGTGGCTTACGCGGTTGACCAAGCAGAGAAGCGTTTATCACAGCGTGATACTTCTATCGTTAAGGTTCGTTCTGCTCGTCTGACCGATATTGAAGCGTTGGAAGGCATGGTGGCCTACTGGGCGAATATGGGTGAAAACCTGCCTCGTTCTCGTAATGAACTGGTGCGTGATATTGGTTCGTTTGCCGTCGCAGAGCATCATGGAGAGGTGACAGGTTGTGCATCACTTTATGTGTATGACTCTGGCTTAGCGGAAATCCGTTCGTTAGGTGTTGAAGCTGGTTGGCAAGGCCAAGGGCAGGGCACCGCGATTGTGCAGCACTTGGTTGATAAAGCGCGACAAATGGCGATCAAGAAGGTGTTTGTGCTGACTCGTACCCCAGAGTTCTTTATGAAGCATGACTTTTTACCGACATCAAAATCTCTGTTGCCTGAGAAGGTACTGAAAGATTGTGATCAGTGTCCTCGCCAACATGCATGTGATGAAGTGGCGTTGGAAGTGAATTTGGTTGAACAGATCATCGCAAAGGTGAATGTTGCATAAGGCATTGATTTTATGGCACCTAAAAAAAAGATCAAAAATCTGATCTTTTTTGGGAACAAACTAAGAAAAGTCCGGTCTATTAAAGTACCACTGCTTTTTCTTAGAATTTTCTAAGAAAGCCCTAGAATCGATTGGTTCTGGGGCTTTTTTCTATCTGCTGTTTGGGAAATGAGGGTAGGTCGTTAAATCAAAGCACTATCGGGTCATTGAATCGAACATCTAGCCATTATCGTTTATCTAATCAAGTCTTTCTGCTAACGCTTCTTTTCCCTTAAAGGCAGCACGAAAAATTTCATTATCCAATGCAACCACAACAACCCACTGAACGTGAAAGCGGCCATCATCAACGCGATGGCATTGATGGTTTTTGGGTCTTCTTTGAAAAATAACCACCACGCTCCCCAACTTAAAATCGACAACACCATCAGTTGGTTCATACAACGTTGGCAGCGGCCGAGTTTGTTACGGATTTTTTCACTTTTATTGCAATGAATGCATGTCATCTTAGGTTTGATTCGCGTTATGCTTGTTGCCTTGATAATAACACGTCACAAGATATTGGATCACGGTGACACAGAGAGAGAAAGTCGATGATTGAGCGCCAAGAAACCAAACAACGCATGAGCCGTATTGTTAAACACAACGGCACTATCTACCTATGTGGCCAGGTGTGTGCTGATGCAACTAAAGACATCACAGAACAAACACAAACGATGCTAGATAAAGTGGAAGCCCTACTTGAGCAAGCGGGCAGCGATAAAGAGCACATGCTGTCAGCAACGATTTACTTGAAAGACATGAAAGACTTCCAAGAAATGAACGCAGTATGGGATGCATGGGTACCTGAAGGCCACGCTCCAGCTCGCGCATGTGTGACTGGCGACATGGCTCGTGAAGCGCTACTTGTTGAGATCTCTGTGATTGCCGCTGAGAAGTAATGGCTTAAAGCTTTTAGTGACGCAATGGCTTCAAGAGATTCCAGATACCTCGTCCCTCGGTTTTGAAATGACGAGTTTAACTTTAGATTAGCTGATGCGTTTAGCCAAAACAAAAAGGAAAGCCAATGGCTTTCCTTTTTAGTATCTAGCGTTTGTTAACTGACTAACGATAGTCTGAGATTAACAGCCCGGACCACAATCCAGACAGTGTTTCACCATCTCTGGACCTAGGTGCAGTTTCGCATTGAGGTCACGTAGTGCAGTTCGTACACCTTCTTCGATTACTGGGTGGTAGAACGGCATGTCTAGCATTTCAGAAACCGTCATCTTGTTCTGGTGTGCCCATGCTAACAAGTGCGCCAAGTGTTCTGCGTTTGGTCCCATCATTTCAGCACCAAGGAAACGGCCTGTACCTTGCTCGCCGTAAACGTGCAGAATACCTTTGTTGCGTAGCATCACTCGTGAACGACCTTGGTTCTCGAAAGACACTTCACCCGTTGCGAAACAGCCACATGTGCCTAGGCGGGTGGTGATCTCTTTGTACGTTTCACCAACCATCGCGATTTGCGGGTCAGAGAATACCGCCGAGATTTTAGAGCGGCGTAAGCCTGCACGAATCTCAGGGAAACGACCTGCGTTGTCACCGGCAATACGCGCTTGGTCTGCTGCTTCATGCAGTAGAGGCAGTTGGTTACTCGCATCACCAGCGATAAATACTGATGGTAGCGATGTTTGTAGCGTGTAGTGGTCTGCAACTGGCACACCACGTTCATCAAGTTCTAGAGAGGTATTTTCTAGGCCAAGCTTATCAGTGTTAGGGCGACGGCCTGTAGCTGCCAGTACGTATTCAACGATGTTAGTTTCTAATTCACCTTGCTTATTGATGAACTGGATTTCGACGCGAGCTTCACCCGATTCTGTGGTAATGCGTTTCATGCTTTCGATTTTCACGTCGGCATCTAGGTAGAACTCTTCATTGAAGGCTTTGTCTGCGTAAGCCATGATCTCTGGGTCGGTTACTGGGCCAACTTGACCACCTAAACCGAACAGTTTTGTTTTCACACCCAAGCGGTGTAGTGATTGACCAAGCTCTAGGCCAATAACGCCCGGGCCAAATACCGCCACTGATTCTGGTAAATCATCCCAGCTGAATACGTCATCATTAATGATCAGACGGTCACCAAGTTCATTCCAAACTGCAGGGTATGCAGGGCGAGAACCTGTTGCGATAACAATACGCTTAGCCGTCACAACTGTGTGGTCATCGATTTGTAGCGTGTTGTCATCTAAGAACTTTGCGTAGCCAGAGATCTTGTCTTGCTCTGGGATTTCATCAACACCTTCTAAAACAAAACCAACAAAACGGTCACGTTCAAACTTCACTCGGTCCATCACTTCACGGCCGTTAATCACGATATCCCCTTGTGGGTGAACGCCAAAAGCCGGAGCTTTCTCAATTTGGTGTACACTTTCAGCCGCTGCAATAAGCAGTTTAGATGGCATACAACCAACACGAGCACAGGTTGTACCGTAAGGGCCGCCTTCAATCATCACAACACTGTCAGTGTGTGCTTTTGCAGCGCGGTAAGAACCTAAACCTGCCGTACCGCCCCCGATAACTGCTACATCTACATTGACTTGTTTCATAATAATTTTCTCGCAATAGCTAAATTTAGTTTGAACGAACCCCTCCAACTCTGGTGATTTTTTGAGAGTCAGGATAACGGGCAGGTTTTGTGATTCTGTTTTATTAGGTTTAGCTTGTCGCTCTGCCTTTATTGCTAACTGCTTCTTGTTACTAACTATAGGTTAGTTAAAGACGGGCGAGTCACAAGCTATATTCTTTTCCAAAGCTCAGATAAGAGTGTTTGGAATAGCTAACCCACAAGAGGGTGGGTTAGCTGATATTGCTTAGTTAACTTAACGATTAAGCTTATATCGATGGTAAGTCATTAACCTAGGAAAGCTTCAAGTTCTTCGCTACCACCGATGTGTTTGCCACCGATGAATACTTGTGGAACCGTTGTGCGACCAGAGATTGCACGTAGGCTTACTGTTGTCGCGTCTTTACCTAGTACTACTTCTTCGTAGTTCAAACCTTTGTCGATTAGGTTCTGCTTCGCTTTCATACAGAAAGGACAGCCTGGCTTAGTGAATACTGTGATTGACTCTTGCTCTTTGTGCTCAGGAGCAATGTAGTTAAGCATAGTATCTGCATCAGAAACCTTGAACGGGTCGCCTGGTACGTCTTCTTCGATGAACATTTTTTCTACCACGCCGTTTTTAACCAGCATGCTGTAGCGCCATGAACGTTTGCCGAAGCCGATGTCGTTTTTCTCAACTAGCATGCCCATACCGTCTGTGAAATCACCGTTACCATCTGGGATGAATGTGATTTTTTCAGCTTCTTGGTCTGCTTTCCAAGCGTTCATTACGAATGTGTCGTTTACTGAAACACATAGAATGTCATCAACACCGTTATCTTTGAATACAGAATGTAGCTCGTTGTAACGAGGTAGGTGGCTTGAAGAACATGTCGGTGTAAACGCACCTGGTAAGCTGAATACGATAACTGTCTTATCTTTGAATAGCTCTTCCGTCGTTACGTTAACCCATGCATCGCCTTGGCGAGTTGGGAATGTTACTTGAGGGATTGATTGACCTTCTTTAGATGCAAACATATTGATTTCCTTAAATAGTATTTTGAATTTTGTTCTATCAGAGCTTAACGTTTTTCTTTGCTCTGTTTCGTTTCGTTGAGCCCATTATTAGACAAATCCTTTGATAGCTCTAATCGTTTGATGTTATGGTTTTGATAGGTAAATTCTATCAAGAGCATTTTTCTTTTAAATGTTTCTATTAGAACCCTTGTTCTTATTAAAACCTGAGGTAAGAGACTGATCATGAACATTCGTGACTTTGAATACTTGGTGGCGCTCGCAGAGCATAAACACTTCCGAAAAGCGGCAGAAGCGTGCTTTGTCAGTCAGCCGACACTAAGCGGTCAAATACGCAAACTAGAAGATGAAATTGGACTTCAGTTAACCGAGCGTAGTCCAAGGAAGGTAATATTTACAGAATCAGGGTTACAACTTGTTGAACAAGCCAAGCGTATTCTCAATGAAGTGAAAACTTTTAAAGATATGGCGAGTGGACACGGTGAAGCGATGACGGGGCCGATGCACATTGGTTTTATTCCGACCGTTGGCCCTTATATTTTACCTAAGATCATTCCTCATCTTAAAGATAGCTTTCCCGATCTTGAGCTTTACCTGCATGAAGCGCAGACCCATCAGCTAGTGAGTCAACTTGAAGATGGCAAGCTTGATTGTTTGGTATTGGCTGCAGTTGATGAAACGGCGGCGTTCAAAGAGATTGATGTGTATAACGAACCGTTAAGCGTCGCAGTACCGTGTGATCATGAGTGGGCTAAGCAAGACACTGTTGATATGCTGCAGTTAAATGGACAAACCGTACTTGCACTGGGCGATGGCCACTGCTTGCGAGACCAAGCCTTAGGCTTCTGTTTTGCTGCGGGTGCAAAAGATGATGAGCGCTTTAAAGCGACCAGCTTAGAAACGCTGCGTAACATGGTGGCGGCAGGGGCAGGTATTACCTTGCTTCCTCAGCTATCGGTACCGAAGGAAAAACAGAAAGATGGTGTGTGTTACGTTCCAGCGGTGAACCCAACACCTTCACGTCGCATTGTTGTTGCCTACCGACCGGGCTCTCCGTTAAAGGGGCGCTTTGAGCAATTGGCTGAGGCTATCCGAACTCAATTAGATAAAGCTGTTTAGTAATTTAAATCGTAGATAGCTCTGATTATAGACACAAAAAAAGGGTTGATATGAATACATATCAACCCTTTTTGTTGGTTCATGTTACTTGGTTCAACAAACCCTAACTAGAACAGCTCTTCTACTGCTTCACCTGATGACGTTGAGTAGATGTCATCATTGAAACGTTCAGTAATGTACTCGGTTGGCTCAGTGCCTTTCTCGAAATACTCGAACATTGATGAGCTATCAAACTTGTTGGTCAGTAAGCCAGTTTCACGGTCGATACGAACGCGAACGATATTTTCTGGAAGCTCTTTACGTTGTGCCGGAACACCCGCTAACGCTGTGCCCATGAAATCAACCCATGCCGGCTCTGCTGTTTTAGCGCCCGCTTCTGCACCTGTAATTTGATTTTTACCAAGGTTAGAGTTCGCTTTGGTTCGACCTAGGTTACGGTTGTGGTTGTCAAAGCCAACCCATACCGTTGCAACCATGCCAGGGCCGTAACCGCTGTACCAAGTATCTTTCGAGTCATTGGTGGTACCGGTTTTTCCGCCAATATCGCGACGCTTCAGCGGTTGAGCACGCCAACCTGTACCATTCCAGCCTGTGCCAGCACTCCAGTCACCGCCGCCCCAGATATTGCTGTACATCATTTCACGAACAAGGAACGCGTTCTGCTCAGTGATCACTTGGGGTGCGTACTGTACTTGGGCATCCACATCTTGCTCGGCAAACTCATCAGCCATTGAATCTGAGGTCATTGGCTGTTGGCAATCGTCTTTACACACTACTTTCGGTGTCGCTTGGAATTCAGTCTCACCAAATGGTGTTTCAATGCGGCTGATGTAGAAAGGTTCAACGTAGTAGCCGCCATTAGCGAATACTGAGTAACCTTGAGCTACCTTCATTGGCGTTAAGCTACCCGCACCCAGAGCAATGGTTTCAGAGCGCGGTACTTCGTCAATATCAAAACCAAATCGAGTTAGGTAGTTACGAGTATCATCCAAGCCCACTTCGCGCAGTACACGTACTGCCATTACGTTTTTAGATTGAGCTAAGCCAATACGTAAACGAGTTGGACCCACATAGGTCGGTGGTGAGTTCTTTGGTCGCCATGCCGTGCCTTGGCTCTTATCCCATTGATTGATAGGCGCATCGTTGATCAGTGAGGCTAGCGTTAAGCCTTTCTCAATCGCTGCTGAGTAGATAAATGGTTTGATACCAGAACCCACCTGACGAATAGATTGCGTTGCACGGTTGAACTTGTTGTGTACAAAGTTAAAGCCACCCACCATTGACAATACCGCGCCGTTGTTCGGGTTCATTGCAACAAATGCGGTGTTCGCATTCGGTACTTGGCTTAGTCGCCATACAATCGGTGTTTCAGGTTCAGTTGTTGTTTCTTCGGTAGGCTCTTCAGATACTTCATCGCCTGTTACTGCTTCATGGCGAACCCAAATTTGCTCACCCACAGCCAAAATCTCTTTCGCTTGAGAAGGCGCTGGACCTTGGCGGTTGTCCGTTAGGAATTTACGCGCCCAATTCATGCCTTGCCACTCGATAGTGCCTTCACCTTGGTTCTTAACCCAAACTTGAGCGCTTTTCGAATCAACAGCGGTTACAACTGCTGGTACTAAGTCACCATAGGTTGGTTGAGATTTAAGGTGCTTAACGATTTGTTCATGATCCCAAGCTGATTGCGCCGTTTGCCATAATACTTTTTCAGCACCACGGTAACCGTGACGCTCATCGTAGCCGAGTAGGTTCTTAATCGCGGCTTGGTTCGCTGCTTTTTGCAGTTTTGAATCAACGGTCGTGTAAACCTTCATGCCTGATGTGTAAGCGGCTTCACCATAGCGTTCAACCATCCAAGCTCGTGCAACTTCTGCTACATACGGCGCGCTCAGTTCAATCTCGGCACCGTGATATTTCGAGATAAGTTCTTCACTGCGAGCGTCATCGTACTCTGATTGAGTGATGTATTTTTCGTCTAGCATACGACGTAACACCACGTTACGACGGTTGGTCGCACGCTCAACAGAATAAATAGGGTTCATAGTTGAAGGTGCTTTGGGCATGCCCGCAAGCGTTGCCAATTCACTTAAAGTGAGTTCAGGAAGATCCTTACCAAAATAAACACGCGCTGCTGCGCCGAAACCATATGAACGGTGACCAAGGAAGATCTTGTTTACGTAAAGCTCCATGATTTCTTCTTTACTCAGAAGTTGCTCTATGTGGATCGCAATGAAGATCTCTTTGATTTTACGCATGATCTTTTTCTCATTAGATAAGAAGAAGTTACGCGCAAGCTGCTGAGTAATGGTACTTGCCCCTTGTTTGGCTGAACCGGACATAGCAACCACGAGTGCTGCTCGAGTGATACCAATTGGATCAATACCAGGGTGCTCGTAGAAGCGGCTATCTTCGGTAGCAATCAAAGCTTCAACTAGGTGGCGAGGAATCTCGTCATAAGTCACGGGATTACGACGCTTTTCACCAAATTGAGAGATCAATTTACCGTCTTGACTGAAGACTTGCATTGGCGTTTGGAGTTCTACGTCACGCAAAGTGGCAACATCAGGTAACTCTGGTTTTACGTAATAGTAAAACCCGAAAATTGTACTGACTCCAAGAATCATGCAAATCAATGTAAATATGAATAATCGCTTTATGAACTTCACCGGATAATCCCTGATTAGTTAAGGCTGATAAGCAGCAAACCCTTGTACTCTAGGTTAAAAACTTAGCTTTCGTTTATTAACGCTTATTTAACTAATAATCACAACCCCTAGATAATCAACGAAATGCTTGGCACTTCAGGAGCTAGGTCACATGGGTTCATCATTAATTACAGGTATAGATATAAATCATCACAGCATCAAAGCCGTGGTACTAAAACCCGTGGGGGAGTTGTATGCCCTAGTGGGATACAAAGAGCTGCCGATTTCGGACGACATTTTTACAGCTAACCATACTTTGGAGTATCAGAAAACTGTTAAGAAACTTAAAGAACTTAGGAAAGGACTGCCTTTTGGCTGTCGCAACGTCGCCATTTCGGTACCCGATAACACGGTGATCAGCAAAGTACTGCAAATAGAGAGTGACTTAGAAGACAGAGAAAAGGAGTTTTCTATCTATCAAACCTTTGCTCATCAATCTCCCTTTCCTATCGAGGAGCTGAGTTTAGATTTTGTAAAGCTGGAAGACAAACGATTTGGTAAAGGATCGACAAGTAGCTATCAGATATATGCGACTCGTAAGGAAGTTGTAGACAGTCGAGCGGATGCTTTAAATAAAGCCGGATTTAAACCTGTTGTCATCGACACCCAAGCACATGGTCTGCTCAATATTTGGCAGTTGGCTTCACGCCTTTATCCTGAAAAAAGTAACTGGTTGCTGGTGGACGTGGGAGTTGACCAAACGTCGTTAGGCATTATCCCGCAGGATTCAGCACCTTTCTATAAAGACATCGCCTTTGGTACTCAAGATCTTCGCGGCACTGACAGCCCGAGTTATACAGAAGGTGTGTTCGGCAACGCAGAGGAGACACATCGGTTTATTGTCAATTTGGCTGAAAAGCTTAAGCGACAGTTGCAACTCTATTCCTCAGTGAATGCACTTGAGCCGATATCCGGGATCTGGCTGATGGGCGAAGGGGCCAGCATTCCGATGGTAGTTGAAGATCTAGAGCGCCATTTTCAGATGAGTTGTGAATCGCTCAATCCTTTATCGTTATTTGAGAATAAGGTGTCGAAGCGGCACCGATTGCCTGTGGACTGGCAACTGTTTGGGATTGCCGCGGGTATGGCGATGAGTGGACTCAAG